>CAZXEY010000063.1:0-17762 GCA_964639695.1 uncultured Antarcticibacterium sp.
ATTCTTGCTACCCAGAAAAATAAAATTTCTGGAGCTGTTACAAGATCATTGGTAGGATAATAATAATTGATCTCCTTATTATTTGGCTCCAAAATTCCGTTGAAAACACTTATTGGCCATAACCATGAGGAGAACCAGGTATCAAGGGCATCTTCATCCTGCTTTAGATCTTCTAACTGTAATTGAGCCTTACCTGACTTTGAACGAGCTTTCTCCAAAGCCGAAGACTGATCTTCTGCCACTACAAAATCATTTTTTCCCTGGCCAAAATAATAAGCAGGAATTCTATGGCCCCACCATAATTGTCGGGAAATATTCCACTCCCGTACATTAGACATCCAATGTTTATAGGTGTTCACAAATTTTTCCGGAACAAGATTAACATCCTTCTCCAAAACTGCATCTAAAGCAGGCTGGGCAAGATCTTTCATCTTTAAAAACCATTGGTCACTAAGCCTGGGCTCAATTACAGCACCTGTACGCTCACTTGTTCCAACCTTATTGGTATGAGTTTCAGTTTTTACAAGAATTCCCAGCTCCTCCAATTCCTTTACAATTTTCTTACGTGCTTCAAATCTATCTGATCCTGCGTAATGAAGACCATGTGAATTAAGAGTAGCATCGTCATTAAAAATATCAATCACCTCCAGCTCATGTTTCTCGCCGAGAACCTTATCATTTTCATCGTGAGCAGGGGTTACTTTTAAACAACCTGTTCCAAATTCTATATCCACGTACTGATCCTCTATAATAGGAATAATTCTGTTTGCTAATGGAACTATTGCTTTTTTACCTTTTAAATGAGAATACCGTTCATCGTTTGGGTTTATACATACCGCGGTATCTCCTAATATGGTTTCGGGACGGGTTGTAGCGATTGTAACAGTTTCGTCACTTCCCTGGATTTCGTATTTAAGATAATAAAGGTTTCCCTGTTTTTCCTGATAAATAACTTCTTCATCAGATAATGTGGTCTTTGCTTCCGGATCCCAGTTTACCATTCTATAGCCACGGTAAATTAATCCCTTTTCAAAAAGATCTACAAAGACTTTTATTACTGATGAAGACATATCCTCATCCATTGTAAACTTTGTTCTTTCCCAGTCACAGGAGGCTCCCAGTTTTTTCAATTGCTCAAGGATAATTCCTCCATGCTTGTGTGTCCAGTCCCAGGCATGGCTTAAAAATTCCTCCCGGCTAAGATCTTTTTTCTCAATGCCCTGTTCTTTTAATTTGGCAACTACTTTAGCCTCTGTAGCAATAGAGGCATGATCTGTTCCCGGTACCCAACAGGCATTAAAACCTTTTAATCTTGCTCGTCTAATTAAAACATCCTGAATGGTATTGTTGAGCATGTGCCCCATGTGTAGAACTCCCGTCACATTAGGTGGAGGAATAACGATCGTATAAGGAATTCTGTCATCAACTTCAGAATGAAAAAACCCCTGTTCCATCCAGTATTGGTACCATTTCTCCTCTATTCGTTGGGTGTTGTAAGCAGATGCAGCCATTCTTTTGGTCTAGTTTTTGAATAACTGCAAAAGTACTTATAAGTTCAGGATTATAAAAGGAGTTGTTTTGTTAAACAACTTTTGATATGAGTAAAAAGAGTTTATATTTACTATTCTGTAAAAATGAAAATTATGAAAAATCTATTGTTTCTTATGATATTTTTTGCGGGTTTCTCAACGGCAATCGCCCAATCTGCTCCTAAATTCGAATTTAAGACAGAAACTATTGATTATGGAGATATAGAAAAGGGAAGCGAAGGTTTAAGAGTCTTCCAGTTTACCAATGTTGGTGAAACTCCTTTAATTATTGAGAACGTTTATTCCAGTTGTGGCTGTACAGTCCCTTCCTGGACAAAAACTCCAGTAGCTCCGGGAAAAACTGGTGAAATCCAGGTCAAATATGATACATCCAAACCAGGCCCCATACGTAGAACCATTACAATTTACTCTAATGCTGATGAACCAACAAAGGCGATAAAGATTAAAGGGAAGGTTCTTGATCCCGATATTAAATAAAAAATTAAACTCCCCATTTGGGGAGTTTTTTTATAAAATACGTTGTAAAATAAAGGAAATAACCTTCTCTTTTCCTTCTCTTTCAATCTTAAGCTTTATCTTTTTACCTTCAGAAGAACTAAATAATTCATTAATTTTTGATAAGGAAAAACGATGGGAAGGGCGATTATTAATTTCCAGGACTATATCTCCTATTTGAAGACCAGCTTTTGCAGCAGGAGAATCTTTGCGAACTTCTACAATTTTGTACTGAGGTTTTAGTGAAAACTCCACGTCGAAGGTACTTTTATACACTGTTTCCCCCACTGTCGTGTTTTCAGTAGTGTTAACTTCAGGGCCGGGGTTCCTTCTAATGTTCCTAATAACGGTATATCCTTCATGAGCTACAGAAATTCCACTCATATCATACTCAAAAGGATCATTATAGTATCGGTTAGGTTTCAAACGAAGTTTTTTATTGGGATAATCAAAAACAGAATGAAATCGTGATAAAATAATAGATCCAATACTTCCATTTCGGGATTCAAAAGTCCCAATTCCCTTGAAATATGAAGTATCTGGAAAACTTGCAGTCACCTTTTTAAGATTAAAAGAACCTATGTGAACTGCCGATATTCTGCTTCTTAAACCGTATACACTTCCTCCCATTCCATAGCCTAAAAAATCTTCAAAATGAGAATCGGGGACTTTCAGATTTTTTTCAGCATCACTAAAAACCCATAAAGCATCTCCAGAGCCACTATCTATTAAAAGATTAAGAGGTACATTCTTATTTCCATTAATATCGGCGAGAATATTTACATAAGGTTTGTCTTTGTGGAAAATAAGATCAATTTCATCACAACGCCTGCATTGGGAATAAGTGAAGGAATTGGGATCATGGACTTTAATTTTTTTCCGCACATAATTGAACTCTAAAACGAAATCTTTGAAAAAATCATATCCAATTATACCGTGGATTGGTATTCCCATACGATTTGAAAGACCAATAGGGTTGTCATACACCACATAGAGCGGAAGACTGTCATTATATGCCTTACCAATCTTAATTAAATTTCCGGTTGATTTTATAGCTTTAAAAGGTTCACCGTCACCTAAGCCACGTAATAGAATTGTTTCGCCCTGTTTTAAATTCAATGAATCATTTTTATCAAGGCTAAAGAGGATAGTTGAACTTACTCCTGTATCGAGTAAAAAAGATAACTCCAGCCCATTTATTTCCACAGGAATTACCACCAGGTTATTTACAAGCTCAAAAGACAGTTGATACTTTTTCTTACCATCTTCGATTTGAAATTTATTTTGGGCTTCTGCCAGTAAAAATAAAAAAGGAAAAACTAAAGTTATGAGGGATTTTAACTTCAAATTTTTAATTTAATGTACAATAAATTCCTGGATTATAGAGAAGGACATTGTCCTATATTTTTTGCATTTTTGCACTACATTTTAAAAAATTCATAATGCCTACAATTTCCAGAAAAGGAATTTCCATGCCGGAATCTCCGATAAGAAAATTAGTGCCTTTTGCAGAAGAAGCAGTTAGAAAAGGAAAAAAAATATATCAGCTAAATATCGGCCAACCCGACATAAAAACACCGCAATGCGCCCTTGACGCTGTAAAGAATCACAATATTGAAGTTCTTGCATACAGCCATTCGGCTGGATTTGAAGAATATCGTGTAAAACTGGCCAACTACTACAGTCAAAAAGACATTCCCGTTAAAGCAGATAATATTATCATTACTACAGGAGGTTCTGAGGCTCTTTTATTTGCAATGGGAAGCATTGCAGACGCAGGGGATGAAATTATAATTCCCGAACCGTTTTACGCTAATTATAATGGGTTTGCAACAGCATCCGGAGTAAAAATCGTTCCTGTTGAATCTACAATTGAAGCTAATTTTGCCTTACCTCCTATCCAGGAATTTGAGAAATTAATTTCTTCCAAAACAAAGGCTATTTTAATATGTAATCCCGGCAATCCTACCGGTTATTTATATACAAAGGATGAAATAAAACAGTTGGCGGAAATAGCGTTAAAACACGATGTGTTTTTGGTAGCAGATGAAGTTTACCGTGAATTTACTTATGATGGAGAGCATCATTTTTCAATCATGAGTATACCAGAACTTAAGAATCATGCCATCATGATAGATTCGGTTTCTAAACGTTACAGCATGTGTGGTGCAAGAATAGGTTGCCTGGTTTCTAAAAACAAGGAGGTAATTCAAACAGCAATGAAATTTGCACAGGCACGATTAAGTCCTCCTACCTTTGAGCAGATTGCCAGTGAAGCTGCTTTAGATACTCCACAAAGTTATTTTGACGAGGTTATTGAAGAATATACGAGCCGCCGAAACCTTCTTGTGGAGGGACTGGAAGCAATTGAAGGAGTAAAGGTTGCAGTTCCAAAAGGAGCTTTTTATTGTATTGCTGAATTACCTGTTAAAAATGCTGACGATTTTGCCAAATGGTTACTGGAAAGCTATCAGCTCAACAATGAAACTATAATGGTAGCACCTGCTGCTGGATTTTATTCAACCCCGGAAACAGGATTAAACCAGGTTCGAATCGCTTATGTTCTTAAAAAGGAAGATCTTCAAAGAGCTGTAGAAATATTGAAAGCAGCGCTTCAGGAATATAAGAATTAATGAAAGTTTTAAATAATATCTCTTTAAAGCCTTATAATACCTTTGGAATAGATGTAAAGGCAAAGAACTTTATTTCTGTTTCTAACATTAGAGAGCTTAAATTAGTTTTAAAGCAGAATTATGCTTCTAACCAGGGATGTTGACAATACTGTTCTTCAGTTAAACCTGAAGGGAAAAGAGATTGTATCAGAAAACGAAGAGGAGGTTTTTGTAAAAGCAAATGCGGGGGAAAACTGGCATGAATTCGTCCTTTTTACAATTCAAAACAACTGGGGAGGATTAGAAAATCTTTCCCTTATTCCGGGAAATGTTGGTACTGCTCCTATTCAAAATATTGGAGCATATGGAGTAGAAATAAAAGATTCCTTTGTCTCCTGCGATGCCCTAGATATTCAAACCCTGGAAATGCGGGAATTTTCTGCAACAGATTGTGAGTTTGGATATCGAAATTCTATTTTTAAGCAAAAGCTTAAGGGAAAATATATCATTACCAGTGTAACTTTTCGGCTCAAAAAAGTTGATCATAATATTAGCACCAATTACGGAGCTATTAATGATGAATTAAAAGCTAAAGGAATAAATAATCCTACAATAAAAGATATTTCCAATGCAGTAATTAGCATTAGGCAACAAAAGCTTCCCGACCCGAAAGTATTAGGTAATAGTGGAAGTTTTTTTCAAAATCCCGTGGTTCCAAAAGAACATTTACACAAACTTCAGCAGGATTTCCCCGAAATTCCTTATTATGAAGTTTCAGAATCGGAAGTTAAAATTCCTGCCGGTTGGTTAATAGATAAAGCTGGTTTTAAAGGTTACAGAGAGGGAGATGCAGGAGTGCACAAATATCAGGCTTTAGTCCTTGTAAATTATGGATCTGCCACCGGAAAAGAAATTTTAGACCTGGCAAAAAAAATCCAGAAAGAGATCTTTGAACGGTATAGAATCTATTTACAACCTGAAGTAAATATTTTTTAAAAGAAATAGGGCCCAGGCCCTTTTTTTATTCTAGGTGGGTTAAATACCGAGGCTTGCCTCGCTAGTAAATGTTATAAAGTTTATAAACAATATTCCACTAAATGCTCCGAGGGCTTGCCCCGGAGAAATTTACTGTGAAACTATGTTAGCAGGCCTTAAAATATTATCGATGACATGAATAACTCCATTCGAAGCTACAATATCTGCTCTAACGATTCGCGCCTGGTTTCCATTACCATCTCTAATTAAAATTTCATTGTTATCTAACATTAATATGAGCTCTTCCCCCTGAAGGGTTTCCAGAAGAAATTTCCCATTTGAACTTTCAATTTCATCCCTTATTTGTTCCTGAGTCATTTTTCTGGTAGAAATGAGGTACTGAATAGTATTATCATTATTTGCGGGATCATTCCCTGCATCACTGTCTTCCTGTGTAATGGTGCTATAGGCATTATTGGTAGGTGCAAAAATGGTATATGAAGCTTCATTATCCTCATAATCATCGGTTAACTCTGCCTCCTCAAATTCACGTGAGAAGGAACTAATTTCAGGTGTTTCCCGCACTCTTGCCGAAATATTTCCATTTTCGAGTTCCATTCTCTCCCCTACCTCTTCTGTTTCCAGAATTTCTTCTGATTCTATTGCATCCCTCGTTTCGTTATCCTTACAGGAAAATATAAGGATTAGAATACTCACAAAGGCAACTAAACAGCTTGATCTCATAATTAAGAATTTTTGGTTGATCTGTAATTTAGCACATAGACCTTTGATTTTTAGATGACAGTAGGTAAAATTGAGTTAAAAAGTGCAAAGATTATACTAACAACAAATTATTTAAAATTGAAAAAAGAAGAAAATCTAACCTTTAACACTAACAAGTTAAGCGCGGTCTACTAAAATAGCGGGATGAACCCTATATTTTGGTAAACTGGCCTACAGAATTTATCAATTTAGAAATTAAGCCTTAGATTTTTCTTCACCCTTTTTTATTCTTATTTTTGTATCATAAAATTAGATATGGAATTATTAATTATAACTATTATTTTACTTGGGCTTGCATTTGCGGGTATCGCTATTAAAATATGGAGTAAGAAGGATGGAAAATTTGCAGGAACTTGTGCAAGTCAAAGTCCGTTTTTAAATAAAGAAGGGGAAGCCTGCAGTTTTTGCGGAAAACTTCCTGAGGAAGCTAAAGATTGTTCAAATCCAGGTAACGCTAAGTAACCTATATGATAATATCTTTTTTCGTCCTGTTTTTGCTCTTTTCTCTTATCAATATCCTATTTTATATAGGATATTTTAGTTTTGCATCAGCAAAGCCTTCAAATCCAGCTTCTAAGGATCTTCCTGTTTCAGTTATTATTTGCGCTAAGAATGAAGCTGAAAATCTAAAAAACTTTATTCCTTCAATCTTAAATCAAAACTACCCGGTTTTTGAAGTAATACTTATTAATGATGCTTCTACAGATTCTACTCTAGAAGTCATGGAGAGTTTGGCTGAGTTATATCCTTACATAAAACTGGTTAATGTGCAACATAACGAAGCTTTTTGGGGAAAGAAAAAATATGCTCTAACCTTAGGAATAAAAAAAGCCCGCTATCCCTATCTTTTATTTACTGATGCCGACTGTGCACCCATTTCTGATAACTGGATCTCTGGAATGGCTTCTCATTTTCAACCTCAAACCTCTATTGTTCTTGGATACGGCAGTTATTTCAAAAATAAGATTTCCTTACTGAATAAATTTATAAGGTTTGAAACATTACTAACTGCTATACAGTATTTTTCATATGCAAAATGGGGAATTCCCTATATGGGAGTGGGCCGCAATTTAGCTTATACCTCAGCAGAATTCTATAATCAAAACGGCTTTGCACATCACTTACATATTCGCTCGGGGGATGATGATCTTTTTGTAAACCAGGCTGCAACTTCAGAAAATACTTCTTTATGTTTAAATTCCCATGCAATTACCAGGAGTATTCCAAAACATAGTCTTAAAGAATGGTTTACTCAAAAAAGAAGACATATTACAACGGCAAGTTTATATAAAAAACAACACCAGCTTTTGCTTAGCGTCTTTTTCTTTTCTCAATTTGCCTTTTGGATATTATTCCTGTTTCTTATGATCTTTCAGGTTTATTGGGAAGTAGTACTATCTGTATTTATAATACGTATTTTATTACAGTACACCGTTTTTTACAAAGCAGCTAAAAAATTGGACGAGGCAGATATTATCTGGCTTGTACCTTTGCTGGATATGTTCCTGGTTTTTACCCAGTTTAGTATCTTCATTACAAATCTATTTTCAAAACCAAAAAATTGGAAGTAAATCCCTCTTCTCTTCTGGAGCAAATTGAACAGGCCAAAAAAGGACAACAATCGGCTTTCAGATTTTTACTAGATACGTTTTGGGTAGACGTTTATGCTTTTCAGCTTAAAAGAACTAAAAATGAGTATGATGCAGAGGAAATAACCATTCAAACCTTTTCTAAAGCTTTTGATAAGCTTGAAACCTTTAATGACAGCTATGTCTTTAAAACCTGGTTAATTACCATTTCCAAAAATATTCATATCGATCTTGTTCGAAAAAAGAATTCATCTATAAGATCTAAGACAGCAGATGCATCGGCAGACAGAGTTTATAAAATTGCAGATGAAACTCCTTCCATTGAGGATACCTTAATTAAGGAACAGCACCTGGCTCAGTTATTAAATGATATAAGACAATTAAAACCTCCATACCAGGAGGTAATAAATTTGAGATACTTTCAGGAGAAATCCTATAAAGAAATTGCCCAGGACCTTGATGAGCCTTTAAATAATATCAAGGTAAAACTTCTGCGAGCCAAAAAATTGCTGGCCCAAATTATCGAGGCGCGTAAGAACTAACAGGCTGTCAAACTACTGCCTTTCAATCACCCGAATTCATCATATTATTGTATCTTTGCGCCATAGAATTGCAATATGATTACAGATACTATCGCTACTACCAAACCGGCTCCAAAACCTAAGTGGTTACGGGTAAAATTACCTACCGGTAAAAAATATACCGAGCTTCGGGGACTGGTTGATAAATATGATCTTCATACAATTTGCACCTCCGGAAGTTGCCCAAACATGGGTGAATGCTGGAGTGAAGGAACTGCAACTTTTATGATCTTGGGAAATGTTTGTACCAGGTCTTGCGGATTTTGCGGAGTTAAAACCGGTAGACCTGAAACCGTGGACTGGGATGAACCTGAAAAAGTTGCCCGTTCAATAAAGTTGATGCAAATCAAACACGCTGTCATTACAAGTGTTGACAGGGACGATCTAAAAGATATGGGTTCTATTCTTTGGGCTGAAACTGTAAAAGCCATTAGACGGATGAATCCTGAAACTACACTTGAAACCCTTATACCCGATTTTCAGGGAAATGAAAGAAATATTGACAGGATCATAGAAGTGTCTCCCGAGGTAGTTTCTCATAATATGGAAACTGTAAAAAGGCTTACAAGAGAGGTGAGGATACAGGCAAAATATGAAAGAAGCTTAGGAGTGCTTAAATATTTGAAAGAAAAAGGTATTGCCAGAACAAAATCTGGAATTATGCTTGGTCTTGGCGAACAGGAAGATGAAGTAATTCAAACCCTTAAAGATTTGAGAAGTGTCAATTTAGATATTGTCACCATAGGCCAGTACTTGCAACCCAGCAAAAAACATTTACCGGTAAAACAATTTATTACTCCAGATCAATTTAAGAAGTATGAAACTATAGGTTTGGAATTAGGTTTTCGTCACGTAGAAAGTGGGGCTTTGGTAAGATCCTCTTATAAAGCGCAAAAGCATTTAACCTAATTTTCCCGTTTTTAAGGTATGACCAAAAAAATCAAGATTGGGATCAACGGCTTTGGCCGTATTGGTCGAAACCTCTTTCGGCTCTTAATTGATAACGAAAATATCGAAGTAGTTGCTATTAATGATGTTGCAGATGCTGCTACTCTCACCCATCTCCTCAAGTACGACAGTATCCACGGTAGATTAAATTGCGATGTTCATTCCGAAGGTTCTGCTATCGTTTTAAAGGGTAGAACCATTCCTGTTTCAAATTTTAAGAATCCGGAGGATATTGACTGGTCGGGTTGTAACGTACAGTATGTGATAGAATCTTCAGGGAAGTTTAAGACTTCGGTAGATCTTGAACATCATTTAAAGCAAGGTGTTGAAAAAGTAATTCTTGCGGTTCCCCCAGGAGATGACTCCATAAAAATGGTTGTTTTGGGAGTAAACGAACAAATCCTTACAGGAGATGAAAAAATAATCTCAAATGCATCCTGCACCACAAATAATTCGGCCCCCATGCTGGATGTTATTCATAAGAAATTTGGTGTAAAACATGCTTATATTTCCACAATTCATTCCTATACTTCAGATCAAACTCTTCACGACCGTCCCCATAAAGACTGGAGAAGAGGCCGTGCTGCTGCACAGTCAATAATACCTACTACTACAGGTGCAGCAAAAGCATTAACAAAGATCTTTCCCGAATTAAAAGATGTAATAGGTGGATGTGGAATTAGGGTACCCGTTCCCAATGGTTCCCTTACCGATATGACTTTAAATGTAAATAAACCTACTTCCATAGAGGAAGTTAATAAGGCATTTAAAGAAGCTTCTGAAACTTATTTAAAAAAGTATTTGAGCTATACAGATGAATCAATAGTTTCAATAGATATAGTTGGAAATCCATTTTCATGTATTTTTGACTCCCAGATGACTTCGGTAATTGGAGGGGATCTGGTTAAATTAATAGGTTGGTATGACAACGAAATTGGATATTCCAGTCGCCTAATCGATTTAATTTCTTTCGTTTCGAAGAATTAACTATATTTAACTTTTCGTACCACCCCAGACCCCTAATGAAAAATATCTTTTTTACCCTTATTTTCCTTCTCAGTATTACTGTAGCAATGGGCTTTCAGGGAAAAAGCCAGGAAGAAATTTCAGAAATAAATGACAAGATTCAAAATCTTCTCAATGAGGCAGAAATCTCTGTAAACGTTCTGGAATTTGACAAAGCTCTTAATCAATTAAACCAGGCACTTGAGCTGTCAAAACAAATTAATGACCAAAAATACATAGCTCTTTCCAGTAGTATATTGGGCCAGTTGTATTACGTAAGGCACGATCTGGACAGGGCTTTAGTAGAACTTCAAAGGGCAATAGCGATTCAAAGAGAAATAAAGGATGATGCTGGTTTGGCCTACAGCTACCTTAATTACGCGAAAATTTTTAATGCGAAAAATGAATTTGAAAGAGCTTCGGCTTATTTAGATCTTGCTGAAGATTTTTATAAAAAAGAAAATAATACGGCATACCTGGGAATTGTTTCCCTGAACCGGGCCATATCTGTTTTAAATTCTGGAAATTCTCCAAAAATTTTAAAAGAAGCTTTGATTCATTTAAATGAAGCTGAAGTTTATTTAAAAAATAGTGAAAACCTCTACGAGAAATCCCGGCTTTATTTTTACAAAGGCAGGACTCACATATCTTTGGGAGATTTGAAGTTAGCTGAGCAGGAAACACTTACAGCTCTTGAAATTGCTAAAATTAATAATTTTGGAAGTATGATTATGAGCAGCAATAGCTTGCTTAGCCAGATATATGAAGAGAAGGGAGATTTTGGTAAATCTTTGGATTACTTAAAAAAGAGCGATGCAGTAAGGGACTCTATATTTGATTTAAATCGGGAAGCTCTTGCCTTAGATGCTAACACCCGCTATGGAGTGGATGCAATGAGGACCAATATAAAAGAACTTAACAAAAAAACTGCCGAGCAGGAACGTTCCTTAAAAGTTAATAAACTTACTACTATTCTTAGTGTAGCGCTCATTACCATTCTTTCTTTACTAACCCTGTCTTTATATAAAAACAATAATTTAAGGGCCAGGGCCAATGACCTGCTTCAAAAGAAAAATGACGAACTTACAGTAGCAAAGGAAAATGCTGAGAAAGCTTCTCTTGCAAAAGCACAATTTTTATCTACAATTACCCACGAATTGAGGACACCCTTGTATGCAGTAACCGGTTTAACTCACCTTTTACTTGAAGAAAGTCCTACTGAAAATCAAAAGGAACATCTAAATTCTCTTAAATTTTCGGGAGAATATTTACTTTCCCTAATTAATAATATCCTGGACCTTAACAAGCTGGAGGCTCGAAAAGTAGAAATTCTTGAAACCTCTTTTAATTTGGAGAAACGAATTTCTGATGTGTTAGTAGCATTAAAAAATTCAGCTGACGATAAGAAAACCAATCTTCATTTTGATTTTGACCCCGAAATTCCAAAGAAAATTAAAGGTGACCCATTAAAGATCTCGCAGATCCTTATCAACCTGATAGGTAATTCCATCAAATTTACTGAAAATGGAGATATTTGGATTACCGTAAAAAGAGTGAACCAGGTTGGCCAACAAATCTTCCTGCATTTTGAAGTAAAAGATAATGGTGAAGGAATTACCAAAGAAAAGCAAAGTACCATTTTTGAAAACTTCACTCAGGGCTCAATGCAAATCACCCGAAAATTTGGCGGAACAGGACTGGGCTTATCCATTGTTAAGAACTTACTGAACCTAATGGGTAGTGAAATACATTTGGACAGCGAATTGGGAAAAGGCTCTACCTTTAGCTTTGATCTAAAATTTGAAGCTTTTGAACAAGCCAACACTGGGAAAATAGCAGGCAGCACCGCAGCTCCTGTAGTTCTCACTAACGATATTATGCACAATAAGAAGATCCTTATTGTGGAAGATAACAAGATCAACCAAATGATCACCCGCAAAATACTTGAAAAACATCAAGTAATTTGTGATGTTGCAGATAATGGAACTATTGCAATTGAAAAGGTTAAGAGTAACCATTTTGATTTGATTTTAATGGATATTCATATGCCGGGTATTAGTGGAATTGAGGCAACTATTGAGATTAGAAAATTTGATGAACAAATTCCAATTGTTGCTTTAACCGCTGTTACTTTAGATGAAAATCTTGATGAATTTTATTTAAACGGATTTACAGATATCATTCCCAAGCCCTATAAAACCGAGGAGTTCTTCAATAAGATCAATACTCATTTAGCAGCAAGTATTCCTGCTTAAGCATTTTGGCATATACTTTGAAATAAAGCTAATAGAAAATTATATAAGAATCTATATAGTTTGAATTAGCCAAAGAAAAAATGAGGTGTTCCACACCTCATTTTTCATTTTCAATAAACTGAAGTATATCCTGGTCAAATTTTGAAGCTCCATTTATAAATCCTACCCGAATAGGAATGTAATAAATTGAGGGATGGGATAGATCTTTTAATCTCATAAAATCCTTCTCGGTGGTTAGGACTACCCCGGAATCTGAAATTTGCTGTAATTCCTTAGAAGAAAATAAATGATGATCGGGAAAATCTAAATGTGTGTACTTCATATTCAAGGAATCCAAATATTGGCATAAAGGCTTAGGATTTGCAATTCCTGTTACCAAAGTAACTTCTTGCCGGAGTAAATCTAAAACCGGTATTTCTACATTTTCATTGTAAACTTTATGGTCATAGAGGATGTAACTAAAAAACAACTTTTGATGAGGTTTTACATTTAATTTCCTCCTTATTTGATTTTGTTGTTCCAGGGTAAGATTTTCCGGGCTTTTAGTGACAACGATACTATTTGCCCTGTTTGCTCCTTTTACGGGTTCTCTCAGGTTCCCGGTTGGAAGGACGTGATCCTCCACATAAAGATCCCTGAATGTGGTAAGAAGAATATTGTAACCTGCTTTTACTTTACGGTGTTGAAAAGCATCGTCAAGCAGTATAACATCGGGTGAAATACCTTCAACCAATTTTTCAATTCCCGTAATCCGGTCCTCACAAATTGCAACAGTGGTTTCCGGAAATTTCTGTTTAAACTGCAAGGGTTCATCTCCTACTTCAGCAGGTTTTTCTATACCATTAACCACTTTATATCCTTTGGTCTTTCTTCCGTAGCCGCGGCTCAAGGTTGCCACTTTATACTTTGGCTGCAATAAATTAATAAGGTGCTCGATCATTGGAGATTTTCCCGTGCCTCCAACGCTTAAATTTCCCACTGTAATAACAGGTAAAGAAAAAGATCTGGATTTTAAAACTTCATTTTCATACAAATAATTCCTGATGAGCATAACACCACCATAAGCCAGGGAAAGCGGAAAAAGGATTTTACGAAGGATCTTCATCGTAACGAAAGTAGAATATTTATATTTGAAATAAAATAATCAAATATGATAATTGAAGAGGTAATTAAGCATCTGGAAGATTTTGCACCATCATCAACAGCAGAGGAATTTGATAATGTAGGTCTTTTAGTAGGTGATAAAACATCAAAATTAACCGGGATTCTTATTACGCTGGACACTATTGAGGAAGTAGTTGAAGAAGCAATAGCTAAGAGTTGCAATTTGATTATAAGTTTTCATCCTATAATTTTTAAAGGCCTTAAAAGTTTGACAGGGAGTAACTATGTTGAAAAAACGGTTATTAAAGCCATTCAAAATAACATTGCCATATACGCCATTCATACTGCTTTAGATGCTCATCATCTTGGGGTAAACAAAATGATCTGCGATAAATTGTCGATAAAAAATTCAAAAATTTTAATTCCGAGGAAAAATAGCATTAATAAGCTTACTACTTATATACCAAAAAAAGATGCGGAAGCATTAAGAAAGAAATTGTTTGAAGCAGGCGCAGGATCTATAGGCAATTATAAAAACTGCAGTTTTAATGTGGAAGGAGCAGGAAGCTTTAAGGCAATGGAGAATGCTAATCCCACAATAGGTAAAATTGGGGAAACTCATTACGAAAATGAGATACAGATAGGAGTAACTTTTCCACAACACCTGGAAGGTAAAATTTTAAAAACACTTTTTGATCATCATCCTTATGAAGAAGTTGCCTATGAAGTGATCACTTTAAATAACGCACATCAAAATTTAGGAATGGGAATGATTGGTGAACTGGAATTAGAAGTGAGCGAAAAGGACTTTCTGGAAAAATTAAAAAACATTTTTCATACGGGTTGTATTAAACATTCCAAATTACTGAATAGACCGGTAAAACGAGTAGCTGTATTAGGAGGAAGCGGCAGTTTCGCTATTGGCCAGGCTAAAAGCCAGGGAGCCGATTTTTTTGTAACCTCAGATCTTAAGTATCACGATTTCTATCAAGCCGAGGAAAAACTGGTGCTGGCAGATATTGGGCATTATGAAAGCGAGCAGTACACAAAAGATTTATTACATTCGTTTCTTAGCAAAAAAATTAGTAATTTTGCACTTATTTTAGCACATACAAAAACAAATCCCATCAAGTATTATTAACTATGGCAAAAAAAACCGATGTTACTGTAGAAGAGAAGTTAAGAGCGTTGTACGATCTTCAATTAATTGACTCTAGAATAGATGAAATAAGAAACGTACGAGGTGAACTTCCATTGGAGGTTGAAGATTTAGAAGACGAGGTAGCGGGATTAAATAAACGTATACAGAAGTTGGAAGGCGACTTGGAGGTTATAGATAATGACATCAAGAGTAAAAAGAATCAAATTGAAGATTCTAAGGCTTCCATTAAGAAATATAACGAACAACAAAAAAATGTTCGTAACAACAGGGAATTTAATGCTTTAAGTAAGGAAGTAGAATTTCAGGAACTGGAAATTGAACTTGCCGAAAAACACATTAAAGAATACCGTGTTCAAATTGAGCAGAAAAAAGAAGTTATTACTCAAACCAAAGAGCGGTTAACTGACAGGGAAAAACATCTTGCTCACAAAAAGGGAGAATTGGATGCTATTCTTGCTGAAACTCAAAAAGAGGAAGAAATGTTAATCAAGAAGTCTCAGGAGTTTGAAGAGCAAATTGAGAATAGACTTATTACTGCTTACAAAAGAATTAGAAATAATGTGAAGAACGGTCTTGCAGTAGTACCTGTAGAAAGAGGTGCTTCCGGTGGTTCCTATTTCACTATTCCTCCACAGGTAATTGTAGAAATTGCAGGGAGAAGAAAGATTATTACCGATGAACACAGTGGAAGAATTCTTGTGGACGAAGATCTGGCAAGAGAAGAGCAGGAAAAAATGGAATCGATGTTTTCCAGCATCTAAACCTTTTTTAAAAAAAATTAAAGGCATTTAAAGTATTAACTTTAAATGCCTTTTTTATTTACACCCCATCCATTAACAGTAATTTCACACAGGTTCCCGATTAATGTTCTAACTTTATTCTGAATCCCTTATTAGAAGAGCTATGAAAAAGTTAGTTTTTATGTTACTAGCGGTAATTTTAACCACCATAAGTTCTTGTAAGCAGGAACAGGAAAAAGAGGCCGAAGGTTATGATGCCATAACCAATACAGGAACCCAATCCTCTCCGGTAGAAAGCGGTATTGGCGGTGAAGAAGATGTGCCAATGGAAACTTCTTCAGGAATAACGGAAAATGCTCCAACTACAATTAATGAAGAAATTTACGGGAGGTTTTTCAAAAGCGATAAGGGAAATAAATCCAATTGCTCTTGTTATTGCCTGGATATCGATTTTACAAAATCCACAACCTTATGTCTTGTGCCAGATAAAATGTACATAAACTCCCGGTTCGAAAAACAAAGCGATAATTCAATCAATGTATATTTTGAGGGGCCTGGTCAAATAACAAATACCGACAAGGAAATCCCATGGGAGAAATTCGATAACAATGAACCTATAGCTAAAATTACCCGGTCATCCAACGGTAATATTGAGCTGGATTGGTTAGGATTTACTATTAATAACGACTTAGCTATAGATTATGCCATGTATGGCAAAGAAACTGAAGGAACTTATAAAAAATATTAATTCATGAAAAGCTTATTTATTCTGAGTTTTTCCTTTTTCATGCTGTCCTGTGGAAATGGAAATACTCAAACTGTTACTAAAGATGAAATTGCTAATGCCGAGCCTGTAGAAGTACCTGTTGAAGATGGACTTGCAAAAGCCTATTTTGCGAGTGGATGCTTCTGGTGTGTAGAGGTGGTCTATGAAAGTTTAAAGGGCGTAGATGAAGTTATTTCCGGATACTCCGGAGGGCATACCGAAAATCCTACTTATGAAGAAAGTAATACCGGCAGAACCGGTCATGCTGAAGCTGTAGAGGTTATTTATGATCCTACGGTGATAGATTTCGAAACTTTAGTTCATGTATTTTTTGGATCTCAGGATCCCACCCAGGTAAATGGGCAGGGACCCGATATGGGTTCGCAATACAGATCGATTGTGTTTTATCAAAATCAGGAACAAAAAGAAACCATCGAAAAGGTAAAAGCTGAAGTAGCTGAAAATTATGATAAG
The DNA here is from genome assembly GCA_964639695.1 of uncultured Antarcticibacterium sp. Taxonomy (GTDB): domain Bacteria; phylum Bacteroidota; class Bacteroidia; order Flavobacteriales; family Flavobacteriaceae; genus Gillisia. Next base: position 17,040 of record CAZXEY010000063.1, read on the forward strand.
CCTATTGCAGCAGAAGTATTGCCATTTCAAAAATTTTGGATAGCAGAAGATTATCATCAGGATTATAAAAAGTATAATCCCGACAACCCATACATTCAAAATGTTTCGGTACCCCGATATAATAAATTTAAAGCCAAATTTCCTGATCTTTTAAAGGAATCAGCTAAATAAAAAAAGAGCCTCAGGGCTCTTTTTTATGTCAGTGAACTCACTTTATCTCTTGAATCAAGAAGCTCAAGGATTTTATCCTCCACTTGTTTACTGTCCCACTTTTCCTTTATATCCTTCAGCTTCATTACCTCATCCATAATTGCCCTTTGTTCATCCCCTATTGCCAATGCTTCGGCATAAGGTTTATCAGAAAAAGTTACACGTGAATACAGTGGCACCCATTTATCAGGATGCTTTTCAGCAAAATTATTTTCAATTTTTTTCCGCAGTAAAAATTCCGGGGTAGCAGTTTTGTTGCTCATTTCAATGAAATTTCGGTAGCTTAGTTCAGCTATAGCGTCAGCATTAGGTTTACGGCTGGCTTGATATTCCTGGAAGGTCTTAGTCCAGTCATTCCCATTTTCATCTATAAGACTATCTAAAACAGAAATATCTTCAAAACCTGCATTCATTCCCTGGCCATAGAAAGGAACGATTGCGTGGGCAGAATCGCCTACTAAAGCTATTTTATCTTCATAAGTCCAGGGAAAGCATTTCATCGTAACCATTGCG
>CAZXEY010000064.1:0-4485 GCA_964639695.1 uncultured Antarcticibacterium sp.
TCGCTGGAAATACAAAAGTTCTGCCTGCTGTTGCAGCCAACTTTTCTTGTTTCACTTGCCACTGGCAAAGTGCTAAAGAAAGGATTTAAATAATCCTGATTACATCCGTCGCTGGAAATACAAAAGTTCTGCCTGCTGTTGCAGCCAACTTTTCTTGTTTCACCTGCCACTGGCAAAGTGCCTTTGCGCGGCTGTGAAACAAGAAAAGTGATGCTTCCGCATCACTTTTGTGCTTGTCGGGATGACAGGATTTGAACCTGCGACCCTACGCCCCCCAGACGTATACGCTACCAGACTGCGCCACATCCCGAATTATATTTATGTACTCTATCCTTCTTTCAGGAATAATTTCTTTAAAAAATCTATCATTCCTGTGGAGCAGCCTGTCCTGATTGAAGACGAAGGGCCACATCCCGAATTTGAGAGTGCAAATTAAGCTGCTTATTTAGAATTTTCAAAGGGATTAGCGCATTAATTTCTATGTAATTTAAGTTTCTGCTTTTTGAAATAAAACTATAAACTCAGAAGAAAAGGTTATTCATTTAGTAATCGAGTCCCGGTTGTGTAATTTTTAAGCCGGTTTCTTCCTTCTGCTTTCTAACAATTTCCTCTACATCTTTTAAAAGCTGGTCGGCATCGTAAACAATTCCGTCTTTGATGGTATATTTAATTCCTTTGGTGCGAATAACTTCATTACTTTCATTTACCTTAATGGCACCGGTACCATATAATACCTTTAAATTTTGTTGCGGATTTTCCTCCACAATAACCAAATCTGCAAGTTTTCCAACTTCTATAGTGCCCAACTTATCATCAACTCCCAGAACCTGGGCTCCCCGTAAAGAAGCCGATTGAAAAATTTCCAGAGGATGAAACCCGGCTTCTCTTAACAATTCCATTTCCCGGATATAGGCAAAACCGTATAATTTATAGATATAACCGGCATCTGATCCCACGGTTACTATACCGCCCATATTTTTATAGTCATTGACGAACTGCATCCAAAGCCTGTAATTTTCTTTCCACGCAACCTCCTGTTCTGTTCCCCAATCAAACCAGTAAGATCCATGGGCTCTCCTGTCTGGAGTATAAAATTTCCAAAGAGTGGGTAGGGTGTACTTTTCGTGCCATTCTGCACGGCGCTCCCGCATGAGATCCCGACTCGCTTCATAAATGGTAAAAGTAGGATTGAGTTCAAAATTCTTTTCCTTTAACTTTTTCAAAAGCTCATTCCACCGTTCACTACCGGGTTTTGCCGCCTGTTTCCATAAATTTCCTCCTCCTTCAAACCGGTGCTGTTCATCGCTGTAGTTGTAATCCAAAGGATAGTTTTGAATAGTTTGATTAGTAAATAAAGCTTCCGGAAGGCCATACCAATGGGTCATTCCCTTTAATCCCATTTCAGCAGTTTTTTCTGCATTTGCATAAACTACGCGGGTTTGAGCGTGATGAGCCATAGATCCAAGTCCAAGTTTAGATGCTTCCTCTAAAGCTGCTTTATAAACTTCAGGAGTAGCTCCAAAGAACTTTATACCATCGGCACCCTTTTTATCGATCATTTGCACCCATGCACGGGCTTCTTCGGGTGTGTTAATTCCTCCCGATTTTCCCTGGCCAAAGCTTATATAGGGAAATATACGCGGTGCTGTAATTTCATTTTTAGCACTCTTTTCTCCATGTTTAACTGTCCAGTCCATACCGTTCATAGATCCCGGTTCCCTTACGGAGGTTATTCCGTGGGCAAGCCATAATTTATATACATATTCGGGTACTGTTCCCTGGGAAGTTCCACCGGTGTGGGCGTGCATGTCAAAAAAACCAGGCAGAATATACATTCCTTCTACATTAATTTCTTTGTCCCCGCTGTTAAGGGTGGGGCGGCTTTTTTCATTAATGGGTACCCCCGGATATCCAACATTGACAATATTTACAATTTTATTTCCTTCAATAATTATATCTACCGGGCCTAAGGCGGGAGATCCTGTACCATCTATCATTATACCCCCACGAAGGATTAATCGGTTGTAGGGACCCTCGCCTTCAGATCTTGGAGGGGCGTCGCTCATTTGAGCAAATGAAAAGGAGTAAAGCAGTAAAAATAAAAAGGTAGCAGTGTTATTCATATAATATCGTTTAAAAGATGAAAGATATTATTTTAAATTAAATTATTTTAATGGGGATCCTTAGAAGCTACATGTAGGTAAACACAAACTTCGGCAGCAAACCTGCCGGGGCTTCTATGTCAAAAATAAATAATTATTGCAGGGAAATTATGCTGTTCTATGGAGATTCTCTTTAATAAGATTCTTTTGATCCATAAGTAAATCACTAACATTCCTACATAAATCGGGCATTAGAAATTTCCAAAAGTGTTTTATTAGATTTATAGAGTCTTAGCAGAGTGAAAAAGGTTGATTTTGAAAACATAACTGGTTGATAAGGTGATTAATAAATTTTCACTTACAAACTTATTAGTAGGAGAAACTTTTTGAACAGGAATTTTTTTTTAGTAAGAGAATATGAACTTTTGATCATCTGGTCGATCGTGTTTTTAATTATAAGTAGTTCTAAACGCATCATAAATTGTGGTTGATTTTAAGATTGGCATCTTAAAAATCGTTTAAAACATTACCAGGTAAAAACTAAAAAACCCCGGGAAAAATCCCAGGGTTGCTACATAAGCTACAAATCCCCCAAAATGTAGCTTATAGTTATTAGATTTTTAAAGCTCAATTTCTAAAGAAGAAAAATAAACATCCGGAATTAAAGTATTTGAACTTCACGGGCAAATAGAAAATTCCGGTTTATTTTCTAACTTATCCAAGTTAACCGGAAAGCTTGAATATTATCCTTTTAAAAATCTCTTTAACCTAACCTTAACAAATGATTGCGGTAATATCGCGACTTCTACAATTAGAAGTTATAAAATGCTAAACTATGTTCCTTATTTAAATCTTACCGTAAGTATTCCTTGTTTTTCTTCAGGTATAAAATCCAAAAAATTATGAGGCAGCAACTTGATGTAGGTAAGAGAATAAAGGGAAGTTAAGGAATGCTTAAAAGAAAATTGCTGAAATATTATCCATTGTATAGACCATGTACAGTAAAATTTAAAGGTCTAAAAACGCGATGATTATTAATTATGTTTTTATCCTGAGTGATCTCCCTGGATGGAACTACAGAATTCCTGCTCACGGGGAAAAAATTGGTTGATAAAACCCCTGAAACTGGATTTATACCATTTATTCCTGTAAATAAACATGCGGGTTTTTTAGAATTGGTCAATGCAAGTATGGTTGCCAATCATGATATGCTTTCTAGGGGAGAGGTTCAAAGAATGGAAGAAGCTCTTGATTTTTAAAAAGGAAACTCTTTTAATTTCAGAGAAACTAATAAACTAATAGAATAAAAAATCTACGCCGCAAAGACGTAGATTTTTTTAGATATATATTAGTCTCTGCTTTTATTGCTGATTAATAGAATACCTATTGCCGCTACTGCAGTAAAAGCTGCTGTTTTAAGAATAAAATTCTTCCTGTTGTATTTCCATTCTGCTGTCCAGCCTCGTTCTTTAAAATAGTTGGGAACATAGCCATTCCTGGCATCCTCAATGTATCCTTCAATTACCTGAATACGATCTGCCAATACTAAAGGTAGCCACCGGCCATAGCTGCTTTCACTTTTTTTAAAAGCCATTCTTCGTATCACTCCGCTTAATCCCGTTGGTGGCTTTGCAGTTCCAAATACAGCTGTAATGTTTGGCCTTTCCACAGATCGTAATACTTCAATATCTATGGGTTGTTGTGGAGGTCTCTCCCAGGTATAACCTTCAATTTCTTCATCGGTTCTTTTCTTCATAGGGTAGGTTGGATCATTCTTTGGATCTGCATCTATTCCCCATCCTTTTATATGGCTGTGATCACCACCCCGAACATTTCTGAATTCAGAGGGTTTGGTTTCATCTGTTGACATATTTAAATTTTTATAGTATTAATATTGTATGCTGATTTTAACTGTTTGCAGTTGGAGGAATGAGAACTGGTTTTATACAATTATCCAGTTTGGTGGACATGATATGATAACCCTCAGAAACTTCCTCTAACGGAATCCTGTGTGTAATGATTTTTTTAGGATCTATTATTCCGTTTTTAATATGTTCTATTAATTTTGGAATGTGCCTTTTTACCGCAGTTTGGTTTGCACGTATGGTAATTCCTTTATTGAGGACATTTCCAATTGGCACCAGTGCATCAATAGGTCCATAAACCCCAACTATAGAAACAATTCCACCTTTTTTTACTGAATTTATTGCCCAATGCAATGCTGTGGTTGATCCTCCCTGCATAAGCATCTTCCTGCCTAAAAGGGTGTTTAAAGTGTCACCGGCAGCTTCAGCTCCCACTGCATCTATACATACATCTGCTCCCAGGGAATCGGTAGTTTTCTTAATAAAAACAACCGGATCTTCGAGTTCCTTGAAATTAT
>CAZXEY010000064.1:4495-17692 GCA_964639695.1 uncultured Antarcticibacterium sp.
TATAAACTTCACATTGCGCATAATCCCTTACAAACTCCAGCCTGTAATCATATTGATCAATGACAATTACCCGGCCGGCACCAAATAACCAGGAACATTTTGCCGCCATTATACCTATTGGGCCAGCTCCAAAAACCACCACTGTATCTCCTGGTTGAATTCCTCCCATTTCAGCTGCCTGGTATCCAGTAGGAACAACATCTGTTAAAAGAACTGCATCATCAGGATCCATCCAATCTGGAATAATCGTAGGCCCTACATTGGCATAAGGTACCCTCACGTACTCTGCCTGTCCCCCGTGATAACCTCCCGCAGTATGGGAATAACCAAAAATACCTCCGGCAGCGGTAGACTGGGAATTTGCTTCGTGGCAATTCCCATATAATTCCTGCTTACAAAATGCACATTTACCACAGGCAATATTAAAGGGAACTAAAACCCGGTCTCCTGTTTTTACCTTATCCACCAGGGAGCCTACTTCTACGATCTCACCAATAAATTCATGTCCAAAAGTACTTCCTACTCTCGTATCAGGTACGAGTCCATGGTACAGGTGAAGATCAGATCCACAAATACAGGATCTTAATACTCTCACAATTGCATCTTCGGGATGTTCAATTTCGGGATAGGGTGCGTTGTAGTCTGTGCGAACTCTAAACGGCCCGCGATAATTCATTGCTAACATAATTTTTTCCTCCTCATTTAAGTTTCTAATTATTTAGTTTTCAGGAATATTTATTCCTTTTTCTAAAATTCCTTCTCTTAAAATTAGACAATGCTCTTTTTGAAAGAAAGTATTTAACGATACTTTAAAAGAAGGTTGGGAAGGTTCGTTAAAAATAAAATGTTGCGCAATAGTTAGCTAAGGACCAAAGGAATACGATTGACCAGCCAAATGTTCGGAATTTATTTTTTACAACCAGTAATCGAACGTTTTCAACTTTGGAAGGAGCTTGATCTATGGTAGAATGAAGTGGTACAAATACAGAAAAGGTATAGATCCAGAGAAAAAGAATTATAGAAAATGTTCCGGCTGTGTAGAGATTTACTTCTTTCCAGAGATGAAAAATGGAAAGGATTAACTGAAGGAGCATTAAGGGTACTACCACAAAAGAAATTCTTTGGGTATATAATTTATGCCACTGTTGAAGCAAGTCAGCCGGTTGAAATTTAAAGGCGGGATAGATAATTAACTGGACCAGCCAGATAAGAATGAGCAGCCCAAAATCAATTAAAAGGCGGAGGAGAAGTATCATTAACAAAAATTATTGAAATACCGTTTGCTAATCAACAAAAATTCTATTGAAAGAGATCCCTTTCCTCCGCTGAAATTTTAATATTATTTTTCTTTCATTTTTGTAAGTCTCAGGATCTTGCCATTCTTATCATCTGTAATAACATAAACAGATCCATCACTTGCCAGTTCCACATCTCTTATTCTTGCAGCAAGGGGAATTCTTTCTACCTCTTCAGCTTGTTCTCCATTGATTTTAACGATCACAAGTCCGCTGCTGGTCAATCCGCCAATCAAAGCATTATCCTGCCATTCAGGGAACATGCTTCCGTCATAGAATACCATTCCAGATGGAGAAATTGTGGGAGTCCATACAATCTTTGCATCGGCAAATTCGGGTCGGGTAGTGGGGTCAGGTATTTTTGTTCCATCGTAGTTGCTTCCCCAGCTCACTACAGGCCAACCATAATTTTTCCCCGGTTGAGGAAGATTTAATTCATCCCCGCCCATTGGGCCCATTTCTGCAACCCATAAATTTCCTGTTTTAGGATCAATAGCGGCACTTTCTATATTCCTGTGGCCGTAGGAGTATATTTCGTCTAAAGCGTTCGCCTGCCCTACGAAAGGATTGTCATTTGGTACACTGCCATCCATATTAAGCCTAACCACTGTTCCAAGATGGCTGCTAAGATCCTGTGCAGGTTCAAACTTAAAGCGTTCTGCCAGGGTCAATAATATTTTTTCATCCTCAGTAAAAAGAATCCTTCCTCCAAAATGGTTGGGTCCTTCAACTTTTGGTTCCATCCTGAACAGCACTTCAAATCCTTCCAGACCATTTTCTGAAAATTTTCCCCGCCCTAAAGCTGTAGTAGCGGTGCTATCGGGACCTGGTTCAGCATATGTTAAATAAACCAGTTTATTCTCATCATATTTGGGATCCAGGGCAACATCAAGTAATCCTCCCTGTCCCACATCAAAAACCTCCGGAACTCCTTTTAATGGAGCAGACAGTCCTTTTACCGAATCATAAATCCTCAAATTACCGGTTCGTTCTGTAACCAGTAACCTGTTATCTGGTAAAAATTCAATTCCCCAGGGATGCACCAGTTCCTCAGCAAGAACTTTTACATTTATTGAGCCTTCTTTTCTTTGGACTGTGGGTTTTTGAGCAAATATTGAGATACTCATTAACAGCATAGTGAGGACACTAAGATTGCTTTTAAGGTTTAGTTTTTTAATCTGCATAACATTTTTTTGATGGTTAATATCTTAAAACCCTAATTTACCTATAGTTACACTTGCATCCAAAGCACTTAGTAAACACTTAACAGTTGTATAAAAAATTAAAAGCCTTAAAAATGGCATCTTTTAGTTTAAAATATAATCTACCTTACTTCAAGACTACTGTACCCCTGTCCATTTCTTTTTAGCTTAATTTGGGTAGCGATTCTTTCTTTTAAAGCATCTACGTGACTAATGATACCAATGGTTTTTGAGGATTCTGCCTGCAATTTTTCTAAAGTATCCAGGGTCTGGTCCAGCGTTTCGGGATCAAGGGTTCCAAAGCCTTCGTCAATAAATAAACTGTTGATCTCAACATTTCGTGAGGCCAGGTCAGATAAAGCAAGTGCCATTGATAAACTCAGAAGAAAGGTTTCGCCACCCGATAAAGTTTTGACAGACCTTCGTTGGCCTCCCATATGCTCGTCTACGGCTACCAAACCATCATCTTCTTCATCTACAGGTTTATCGATCATATACCGGTCGCTAAGATCTTTAAGCCGATGATTGGCAAGTTGGATTAGATGTCCTAAACTTAGGTCCTGGGCAAAATCATTGAATTTCTTTCCACTGGAATCTCCAATTAATTCATTCAGGATTTTCCAGCGCTTAATGTGTTTTTCTTTTTCTGAAATTTTCTCCTGAATTTTTTTCAGTCGTTCCCGGTTATCCCGATCATTTAATAGTTTTCTTTGCAGTTGTTGACATTCCTGCTGAAGTTTTTCCAATTCAGAATTTTTTTCTCCCTTTTGCAGGTTTAGTTCATCTGCATTAGAATCAACATCCAATTTTCGGGATTTTTCAAGCTGTGAATTCAGGATTTTCAGTGACTGCAAATATCCTGTAATTTCTTTTTGGATTTTCTCCCTACCGGAGTAGAGCCTGATGTAATCTGTATCCTTTAATAAAGCTTCTCCTGCTTTTTTAAGAGAATCAAAACCTCTTTGTGTGACATTTTCAACAAGTTCTTTTTCAAGTAAGTGAAGATCTGTAGTAGTTTTATTTATTTTTTCCTTTAGTTCCACCAATTGTTGATCTATAGCTTTTTTGAGTTCCATATTTTTTGTCCAGCGGGTTAAGAATTTACTAGTGTCCTGGTGTATATCATTCCCTTTGTAAATACCCACCAGCTTTTCTCTTAGAGCTTTGCCTTCGTGGCTTACCAACCTCATTTGTTCTAAGAGCGGCAGCCCTGTCTCCACACATTCCAGCTTTTTCTTCTCTTTTTGATAAATCTCCAGATCCTCTAAAACCCTTTCTTGATCCTCACAAAACTTTTTCCACTGCCCATCTGTTACTTTTAGATGTTGGTAAGTATCCTGAAGATCTTTTTGTTGCTGCTTACTTTCCAGTTGCAGTCGGTCTTTTTCTTTGTTAATTTCAGTTAATGAAGAATTATGATGATTCAACGTAGTTGTTGCACTGGTTAAATTACCGGTCCATTTTACTAATTCCCGTTCAACCTGTTTGATTTCATCGTCCAGCAAATTATTTTCTTTGGGAATTCCTTCAGTAAAAGGATGATGTAAAGCTCCACAAAGAGGACAAGGCTCTCCCTCATTTAAATTTTTTCTATGCTCTTTAAGGCCCGCCATTAATAATTGATTTTGCCTTTGTAAGCTTATAATATCCAGTTTCCCGCGGTATATCTTTACCTGGTCTTCACTGTGCCTAATCTCATTGGGTAAATCTTTAAGCAAATTTTTCACCCTCTCTTCCTCATTATCAAGCCTTTCAAGATTAGCAGTTATCCTCGAGATCTTATCGGCTTGCTCCTGTGCGGCCCTTGCTTCCTGAAGCTCTTTCTTAAGCCTCGATCTTTCTAATTCGGGATTTTGAAGATCAAGACTTTGTAAATTTACCTGGAGGCTTGTTGTTTTTTCTTCGGAATTTTTCTTTAGTTCCTTTAACTCCTTGAAGGTTTTTTCAACATCCTTTTCATCCAATTCACAAGGTAGTTCGCGGGTTTCAGTTTTAAACTGATTCTGAAGGTTTCGGTATTCTGTATGTTTTTCCTTTAGCTTTTCCTGAAGCCCCGTCACCCGTAAGGAAAATTCCTGCAGTTGTGCTTCCACATTCTCCTGGACCACCTCAAGTTTTGTAAATCCGCTGATTTCTTTCAGGCAATTCTTTATTTCCCGGACTGTTTCTTCTTTCCTGGTGGATTTATTCTGATGTTCTGTTTCAATATCTGCACACTCCAGGGTAAGACGGCTCCATTTTCTTAATTCTTCAGCGACATCACGAACCTTTTCGTGTTGTTTTAATTGAAAACCATATTCCTCCTCAAAACCTTTAAGATCCAGATCTGAAGCTTTTTTTTCTGAAGTTATTTTGTCAATCTCCTTTAACTGATCTTCAATAGTCTTTTTTAGTTCCAGTTTTTTTGTCAGGACATTGATCTCTTCAGCCAGAGGTTTACATAAATTTTCTTTTTTGGAATATTCTTCAGTAAGATCGAGTAACTGCTCCTCGTCTATGAGATCCCGTTCAATTAGATTTATCTCATCCTGCTGTTGTTGGATTTCCTTGTTAACAGATTTGAATTTTTCAAAAGCCATTTTTCCCAGTTGCCTGTAAATCGCGGTCCCGGTGATTTTTTCAAGCATTTCACCACGCTCTTCTTTTCTGGCTTTTAAAAATTGGGCAAATTCTCCCTGTGCAAGGAGGACAGATTTAATAAACTGATTATAATTTAATCCTATTAATTCCTCATTTTTAGAGGGAACATCAGATTTTTTGAGGTCTAGAATATTACCGGTTGCTTCCTCCACAATTTCCATATCATAATCCCTTAACGCTCCGGTCCTGGCAGTAGAAATACCCCAGGTAGAAGAAAAAATACCGGTTTTACATTCATAGGTTACTTTGGCGAAAGCTTCTTTCTGATTTTTCGTAAGAATGGCTCCTTTGGAAATAATCTCATTTTTAGAAATTTTGCCCAGCCTTGGAACGTGGTTGAAAAGTGCCAGGGAAATAACATCAAGAATAGTACTTTTTCCGCTTCCGGTAGGACCGGTAATAGCAAACAGGGAATTAGTCGTAAAAGGCGCTGCAGTAAAATCTATACTATGAGTTCCTTTTAAGGAATTTATATTTTGAAATTCGATCTTAAGGATCTTCATAATTGTATATTTTCAGAATTTTGAACCTCCTCCAAAAGTTCATCAAAAGCAGTTAAAATATCCTTTTGCAGCTCTTCATCATATTGATGCTGATTGATAAGTTGCCAAAAAATGTCCTTTGGCTTAAGATCTTCCAATTGCTCATTTTTGTAAATCTCGCCGGCGCCTTTAAGTTTATTGGTAAATGTTGCCCGGTGTTTTACAATTACAAATCCAGTTTTATTGAAATTTGTCACTAGCTCATCAAGATCAAAAATCTTTAATGCGTCGTAATTCTCCTCCTGTAATTCTACTTCCAGGAGGGAATCAAATTCTTTATGTTCAGTGAGATTTTGTAATTTTTTTCTCAACTCTTCAATAGTACCGGTAATTTTCAAAAGACTTCGGAAAGATGGCACGGGAATGCTTTGCGGTTCCCAGCTTTGTTCGATATCAATTAATAAAATCCGCTTTTCATCCTTTCTTTCACTAAACGACAGAGGAAAAGGGGATCCACTGTAAAAGGCAGGAACGGCCGCATTTATTCTTTGAGGTTTATGAATATGGCCCAGTGCGATGTAATTAAAATAGTTTCCAAATTGCCAGGCATTAAAGGCAGCCTGATTGCCAATTTGAATTTCTCTTTCACTTTCAGAGCTTTCAGCGCCGGCAGCAAACAGGTGTCCCATCGCAATAGCAGGAATTCCGGGATATTTCGTTTTACAAATTTCAGCAGCATTAATAAAAGTGCTTTCAATACCTCTTCTTATCGTCTCCAGGCGATCTTCATAAGTATGCCCATCTGTTGCATTTCTAAGATCACAATCCCGCAGAAATGGCAACGCTACAATTACCATTTTAATTTTTCCGTTTAAAATAACAGGTATTATGACATCCTCTAAATTATCGGGTAAACCCCCAATTATATCAATATCGAGCTCTCTCAAAATTTCCTTGGGAGCATCGAGCATTGAGGGAGAATCATGATTTCCACCTGTTAATATAATTTTGCAGTTAAGCTTTCGTAACTGCATTAAAGCTTTGTAATATTGTTTTCTGGCATCAGAAGATGGATTAGCGAGATCGAAGATATCCCCCGAAACCAATAACACCTCTACTTTATATTCTTTTATCGTACTGCAAAGCCATTTTATAAAGAGCTCGAAATCCTGCGAAAGTTCGTGTTTATGAAGCTTTTTCCCTATGTGCCAGTCGGCTGTATGTAGGATTTTCATTTTAGGATTTTAATTTAATTATTTAGTGGAATGTTGAAGCTTAAAGCCGTACACAAAGGTAAACAGGATACAGCCAAATTATGGCGTTAGCCTGTATTACTTATTAAACTGTTATAAACGGCTCCAACTATTAACGAAGAGAAAATTTAGATTAAGTACCTTTATCTCCCTTAATTCTTTAGAAAAAATGTATTTTATATTATATGAAAAATAAGGATCGGTCACATTTTTACCCGGAATTTGAAGAACGATTAAATGTGCTGTCTCACGGGATTGGTCTTATTTTAAGTGTTATAGGATTTATTCTTTTAATAAATAAAGCTATTCAAACCGGTAATTACCTCATCACTGTCAGCTTTACTGTTTTTGGTTTAAGTATGATTCTATTGTACGCTGCCTCTACTTTTTATCACAATGAGAAAAAAGAGGAAAGACGGTATAAATTAAATATTTTAGATCACGCATCCATTTATGTACTTATTGCCGGTACCTATACACCATTTGCCATTATAACCCTGGAAGGAACTTTGGGCTGGATTATTTTTGGAACTGTCTGGACTATGGCATGTGCTGGTATTATCCTAAAATTATTCTTTACAGGAAGATTCCAATTGATCTCCACATTAATGTATGTGGTAATGGGTTGGATAATTATTACTGCAATAAAACCTCTTATAAATGCACTTGAACCTGCAGGGCTTTGGTGGCTTTTTGCCGGTGGAATATCTTATACTCTGGGAGCAGTTCTATTTATGTTCGAAAGGATTCCATACAACCACGCCATTTTTCATCTCTTTGTACTGGTTGGAACTTTTTGTCATTTTATCACAATTTATAACTACGTAATTCCGACGGTTTATTACTAATTCAATTAATAACAATTTCTTAACCTTAAAAGTAAAAGTTTTATTTGCATATGTAATAGTAATACTATTATATTTGCACGGAGATTATTTAAATTGATATGAAGCAGCTATTTCAGGGATTGAAGATTGGAGTTAATAAAAATTTATATATAAAGGATCCTGAATCCTCCGATCTTGGGAAGAAGATCCTGGATAGGAGTATTATCCTAATTAATAATATTGGTTTTGAAAACTTCACCTTCAAAAAACTTGGGCAGGAAATAGGTTCTAATGAAAGTTCTGTCTACCGCTATTTTGAAAATAAGCATAAATTGCTTCTTTATCTCACTTCCTGGTATTGGGGCTGGAAAGAATACCAATTGGTTTTTGGTACTAATAATATCATAGATCCTGTGGAGAAATTGGAAAAGGCTATCTTAATCCTAACCAAATCTGTTGAGAATGATGTACAAACTTCTCATATAGATGAAAAGATGCTCAATAAAGTAGTGGTAAATGAATATTCAAAGTCATATCTAACAAAAGAGGTAGACAGAGAAAATAAAGAAGGTTTTTTTGAAGTATATAACAGGCTTGTTATCCGTTTAAAAGATATTATACTTTCCGTAAAACCTGATTATCCTTTTGCATCTTCTCTTTCCAGTACCGTTCTGGAAGGAGCTTTGCATCAACATTTTCTAAAGGAACATTTTCCTGTTCTCACAGAATGTGATGAAAAAGTTAGCCCATCAGATTATTTTATGCACCTGGTATTTTCAACTTTAAATATTTCACAATAATATGGCAAAGAAACCAACTTCAGCTTTAAATCGGCTTTGGAACTTATTATCCCTGGATAAGAAGGATATTCTTCAAACGATTTACTACGCCATCTTTGCGGGATTATTAAATATGTCTGTTCCCCTGGGAATACAAGCAATCGTAAACCTTATCCAGGGAGGAAGAGTTAGCACCTCCTGGATCGTGTTAGTAGTTCTTGTTACTCTCGCAGTAGGATTTGTAGGAGTTCTCGAGATTATGCAGATTAGAATTGTGGAGAATATTCAACAGAAGATATTTACCCGTTCCTCTTTTGAATTTGCTTACAGGTTTCCGAAGATAAAAATGGAAGAATTTAATGGTCATTACCCCCCCGAACTGGCAAACAGGTTCTTTGATACCCTAACTGTTCAAAAGGGGGTTAGCAAGTTGCTTTTAGATTTTCCCGCGGCTCTATTACAGATTCTTTTTGGTTTGATCCTATTATCACTATACCATCCATTTTTTATAATATATGGAATTCTTCTGGTGGCACTTATTTACCTGGTCTTTAAATTCACAGCCTGGAGAGGATTAGAGACCAGTTTAGAGGAATCAAAGAATAAATATAAAGTTGCCCATTGGTTGCAGGAAATCGCCCGGTCTTTAATCAGTTTTAAAATTTCTGGGAAAACCAACCTGGGAATGCAAAAGACAGATAATCTAACCGAAAAATATTTAACCGCAAGGGAAGGTCACTTTGGGATCCTGAAAACCCAATATATTAAACTGGTGATTTTTAAGGTTCTGGTGACGGCAGGATTATTGGCAATAGGGGGTTTACTGGTACTTAATCAGGAAATGAACATTGGACAGTTCGTGGCGGCCGAAATTATCATCCTGATTATTTTGAGTTCTGTTGAAAGGTTGATAAAAGGTTTAGAATTAATATATGACACTTTGACCTCCCTGGAAAAATTAGGACAGGTTGTGGATAAAAAACTGGAACCCACAGAAGGGGAGACTTCCATAAGCGGAATGGATTCTTTACATATTGAAGTTCAGGATGTAGGTTATTCAGTTCCCGAGAAGACGGTGCTCAAGAACATTACTATGGAAATACCTGCGGGTAAGAAAATTTTAATTCAAGGCCCTACCGGCAGTGGAAGGACTACTCTTTTAAAGGTGGTTTCTGGTATCCTGGGTACTACCCAGGGAAGCATTTATATTAATAACCTCTCGATTAAGGGGATTAAAATTAATGAATACAGAGCCCGTTTAGGATTATTTCTTACTGAAGAATATCCTTTTGAAAGTACTTTAAGAGAAAACATCACTTTTGGAGATAAAACGATTCCAGAGAAACATATATACTGGGCCATAGAAAACGTGGGCCTTTCTCAGTTTGTAAAGGAGCAGCCAAACGGGCTACAAACTATCATTCATCCTGAAGGAAAATATCTTTCCTCTTTAGTTGCCAAAAAAATAATTCTTGCAAGGGCTATAGTTAGAAAACCTGATCTCCTTATTCTGAAAGAACCTTTGGAACCTTTTGATAAAGATGAAGGAATGAAAATTTTTAAATTTTTAACCGATAGCTCTCATAAATGGGGGATCCTGGTGGCAAGCCAAAATACGATTTGGGAAGAGGTAAGTGATACAATTTTCTACCTGGATAAAGGGGAATTAAATATTAAAAAGTAAGGGATATGTTAAATATTTCGCAGGAGAAATTAAACAAAAGTGTTGACCTTAGTCAGTATAAGGCGGGTCAAAAGGCTTTTCATGACAGGCACAATAAATGGTTAAACCGATTTTTACTTGGATTCACCATATTTGTTATTATTATATTGTTCCTGCCCTGGACTCAAACAGTTTCTGGTAAAGGCTATATAACTACACTTAGACCAGATCATCGTCCACAAACGATACAGTCTGCAATTCCGGGAAGGATTGAAAGATGGTATGTTGCAGAAGGAGATTTCGTAAATAAAGGAGATACCATTCTTTATATTTCTGAAGTTAAAAATGAATATTTAGACCCACTTTTAGTAGAGCGTACCGGGGAACAAATTGAGGCAAAGGAAAATGCTGTTATTTCCTACCGGGGAAAAGTTGGTGCTTTAGGTTCACAAATTGGTGCTATAAACAGTGAAAGGTTGTTAAAGGCTCAACAAGCTGCCAATAAACTACGGCAGGCAATCTTAAAAGTGGAAAGTGACAGTATTGACCTGGAAGCGGCCAAGACTAATTTATCAATTGCGCGCACCCAATTTGAACGTACTCTTCAATTACAGCAGGAAGGTTTAAAGGCTTTACCCGATGTGGAGGAGAAAAGACTGAAACTTCAGGAAACCCAGGCAAAACTTATTTCTCAACAAAACAAATTGCTTGCCAGTGAAAATGAAGTAATTAATGCTCAGTTGGAAATTAACAGGATTGATGCCGAGTTCAACGATAAAGTGTCTAAAACCCAAAGTGATATGTTTACGGCACAATCAAATCAATTTGATGCAGAGGCCCAGGTTAGCAAACTTGAAAATGACTTTAGCAATTACTCCATCAGGAATCAGTTGTATTACATACTTGCACCACAAAGCGGTTATATAAATAAAGCTATTAAAGCCGGGATTGGGGAAACCTTTAAAGAAGGAGAACGCCTTGTGGGTATTATGCCGGCAGATTTTGATTTTGCTGTAGAAACTTATGTTGACCCTATTGATGTTCCTTTACTGCACAAGGGAGAAAAAGTGCGGGTTCAATTTGACGGGTGGCCTGCCATTGTTTTTAGCGGATGGGAAAATTTATCTTATGGAACCTATGGAGCCAGAGTGGTTGCCATAGAAAATTTTATAAGCGACAACGGTAAATACCGTGTCCTTTTATCACCAGATCCCGATGATCATCCCTGGCCTACAGGATTAAGGGTTGGAAGTGGTGCTACAACGCTTGCTTTACTTGATGTGGTGCCAATTTGGTTTGAGTTGTGGAGGAAATTAAATGGCTTCCCTCCTAATTATTATCAACCTGAGAACACGGCTATAATCATAGAAAATAAAGAATAATGAAAAGCTACTCGATTTTATTTTTCTTGCTTCTTTCTTCGCTCCTGTATTCCCAGGAAAAGGCTGTGGAGGTTCTGAGCTTTGAAGAATATTTAGCTTTCGTTAAAAAGTTTCATCCTGTAGCAAAACAGGCAGATCTTGTACTTAATTCTGCAGAAGCTGAACTTTTAGCAGCCCGTGGAGGTTTTGATCCTAAAATAGAAGTTGACTATGGTCGAAAGGAATTTAAAGGGACTGAATACTATGATATCCTTAATTCAACTTTTAAGGTGCCCACGTGGTATGGACTGGAACTTAAAGCTAATTTCGAGCAGAATACAGGCGTTTATCTTAATCCGGAAAGAACCGTTCCTCCAGATGGTCTTTTTAGCGCAGGAGTTTCCCTTGATGTAGGGCAGGGAATGTTTATAAATGAGAGAATGGCTGCTTTAAGAAGTGCTAAAATTTTTAGAGAACAGGCAAGGGCAGACCAGGAATTGCTTGTAAACGAAGTGTTGTATCAGGCAACCATTGCTTATTTCGACTGGTTGGAAGTGTATAATGAAGTTGCTATTTATGAGGAATTTCTTGAAAATGCAATCATAAGGTACCAGGGAATCCAACAAAATGCCTTTTTAGGAGAAATTGCTGCTATAGATACAGTAGAGGCAAAGATTGTAGTTCAAAGCAGAACTCTGGAGTTGGAACAGGCACGAATTAATTTTTTAAAAGAGAGACTGGAGTTATCTAATTTTCTTTGGCTGGATAATGATATTCCCGTGGAGTTACAACCAAACGTTATTCCCGATGTTGATATCCTTAATAAAATAGATTTAGTACTTGATTTGCCGGTTTTTCTTGCCTCCGATCTGGATTTAGAGAATCATCCTAAGTTACGGTCATTGCAACAAAAACTGAATATTTTAGAGATCAACAGGCGTTTAAAAGCTAATAAATTACTGCCAGATGTGAATCTCCAATATAACTTTATTGCTCCCGAAATGGAGGAGTTACAGAATTTTAATACTTCCAATTATAAGGCAGGATTAAGTTTTAATTTTCCTTTATTTCTGCGGAAAGAGCGGGGAGAATTAAAGATTGCCAAATTTAAAATTCAGGATTTGGAGCTGGACCTTCAGCTTAACCAAAGAGTGCTTGAAAATAAACTCAGGGCCACCATCCAGGAAATTGAATCTTATAAACTTCAAACTGAGCTCGCTGAAGAGATTGCAGTAAATTACCGAACTATGCTTGCTGCCGAAGAACGACGTATGAGTTTTGGGGAAAGCTCTCTTTTTATTCTGAATTCCAGGGAAATAAAACTGATTGAAGCCCGGCTTAAACAAAATGACTTGCTTATAAAATATCTTTATGCAAAAGCTCAATTGTTCTTAAACACAGGAATTATACCCACTGTAGAATAGTTGCCGATAAACTGGCTGATTGTTAATACCAATATTAATCATAAATTTAGAGGGAATTCTTTTTGAAGGAACTACTAAAAGAAATGCTGTATATAAAAATTAACCTCCAGGTAATCTTGATATCTTAATAAATGGAAATTAATCATCTCTTAGGATATCTGGGTGCTTTGCTTATTGGATTAATACTAGGCCTTATAGGAAGTGGAGGTTCTATTCTTTCGGTTCCCATTTTGGTGTATCTATTATCTGTTAATCCCGTAACAGCTACAGC
>CAZXEY010000065.1:0-7635 GCA_964639695.1 uncultured Antarcticibacterium sp.
GAAACCAGTTTACCCCAAACCAATTCCTGGCCCTGTTGCTAAAATCTGGATTTTCATAAAACTGTGCATCTGTTAGTCCGCCCGGCTGCTGAGCCAGGTATTCCAGATAAGTGGTTTCAAAGCTCACACTGGTCCTGTCATTGAATTCCCATTCAAAATAAGCGAATGCATTATGAGAATCATAGCCTGAATTTGGCCTAAAGCCTTCTCCTGTCTTGTAATTGTAATAAGTATAGTAACTAAATTTCCCAACGGTCCCGCTAAGACTATTGAAACTGGTAAAAAGATTATAAGAGCCCACCGACTGCCGTGAGATCAACTCCATCTTTTTATATGGATTTGGCTCCCTGAATTTAAAATTAATTAAGCCACCAAACTGAGTTCCATATTGCAGGGAAGCTGCTCCACGAATTACCTGGATTTCACTTAGAGCCTCGGGAGGTGGTGTATAATAGCTTTCAGGATATCCTAAAACATCTGCAGAAATATCATACCCGTTTTGGCGTGTATTAAAATTCTGGGTCCTGTTAGGATCCAATCCTCGCCCTCCAATATTTAACTGTAATCCTGCGTCGCCATTATCATAGATATTTAAACCCACAACCTGGCTAAAAATCTGCCTGGCATTGTTAGCTGCAAGGTTTCCCGTAATTTTATCCAGCAGCACTACTTCAGACTTTTTGCCTGCATAAATTGCTGTTCCCTCCACATCCTTCAAACTTCGTAAAGCAAATACTTTCTCCCTGCGCTGGGTAAGTACTACTTCAGATAAACTTTCGGCTAAGGGAGTAAGTTCAAAAATTACTTCTTCATCACCATCTACTAATATTTCCCGCTCCACAACTTCATATTGCAATCCAAACGCTGCAAACTCATAGCTTCCTGCTGCAATATCTTCAATTAAAAATATCCCCTGATCATTGGTAAGGGCAAGTTTTCCTAAGGTTTTATTATAAACTTCGGCATTTGCAATACCCGAATTATCTGTTGAAGAAATTACTCTACCACGTATGGAAAATTGTGCGAAACTATTTACTGCTATAAAAAACAATAATAAAAAGCTACAAACCCTGGATTTTATCATTAAATGGAAGTATAAAAGTTTTTCGTTTAAAACTGTCCTGGTAATTGAGAAGATTAACATTAGGATCAATATAAGGAGCACTCATTCTACCGTTCAAAGCAACATAACTATCTACATAAATTTCTATATTTTTATGCCCATCCCGCTTAAAATGATCTGCAAGAAATTGTGCATATTGTAAAATAAAATCGGGTTGAGTTGCCATTTGCTTCTCCTGAAGAGGAGTTAAAAAATCGGAATTATCAACATAGAATCTCTTACCTGTTTCCCCGTCTACAACCTTAAAATGAGCGTTGCCTGCTTTCTCTATAAGCATTACTCTCCAGGAAAACCTGAAGCCTTCTTCGGTCCAGAACAATTCACCGGGATAGGCCAGATAGCGCCAGGGAAAAACCAACTGAACCAGAAAAAAAACAGCCACCGTACAAATCAGTACATTCTTTTTAACACCGGAATATTTCAACTCCCTCCCGTTGTCGAAAGTTGTTTTAGCAAATGAAAAAAGCACTGAAATCCACCGAATGATCTTGTGATGTAACCCTGCATCAAAGAATATCAATGCGCTAACGATCATAATGAAAGGAAACATTCCTATTGGAAATAAAACTCTTGTTAGCACGTGAAATATAACGACTAAAAAAAAGGCCAAAAATCTCGTAGGTTTATATAAAAGCAGGAACGGTATAGTTAAATCATAGATCATCCCGCTCCAGCTAAATACATAATGCACCCACTCCTGTTGCAAAAGATCGCCCAAGACTGGAAGGTCATATTTGGAAGGCAGCCAAATCTTTAACGGCATGGCTTTTAATAACCAATCGGAATTCAATTTTGCCAAACCTGCATAGAAATAAACAATACCCAAAAGTAGTTTAATGCAGTCTATAGTCCATCGCGGCACCTTCTGAAAAGCTTTTCCTGGATGTTTATAGGCATCTAAGGAAAAGTAGGCATTAGCAGGCAGGAATATCATAAGAAAGCTTAAAATGCTTATGAAATAATAGTGGTTGAGATAGGTCGTTTTATCCATTAGTTCAATATAAGTGAAACTTAAAAAGAACACTATAATAGCTACTCTGTACTTATATCCTGCCGCAACAAAAAGTGAAGAAATTCCGCAAATAATGAATATTAAGTAGGTATAATTTCCTATTGGTTTTACCCACTCAAAAAAATGATAAGAAAAAAAGAAATTAGGTTCGATATATAATTTTTCGATCCAACCATTCAGCCAGAACCTTACAATACTTCCGAACATCATTAGCCCAAACAAAAAACGAAAAACGGCCAAGGGGGCCGCTTCTGCTTGTTGATTGAAATAACCGGAATATCCTGCCATTAGAGAAGATCTGGATAAATAAATTAATCCCCGTCAGAATCTACGTAGTCAACACTTATGGACAGTGCCTGCAACATATCCACCTTTAAGAGAATTACATTCTTCTGCAACTCATCAAAAGCTGCCAACATACCATTGTTATTCGTTTCAATTTGATTTACAAAATTATTGTCAAGATTGCCTGCCTGAGCCTGGATGGCATCAAATTGATTATTTATTAGGGCCTGCAGGTCCTGGCCATTTTTAATGGAATTTAAATTATCCAAATAATCGTCAAAGCTTAAACCAGTTTGAGAAGAAGAAAAATGTTTTCCGTTAAAGAAATTCTTTACGCTTTGCAGGCCTTTCAAATAAAGCTCTTTTGAAAATTCACTGGAGTAGTAAGATTCAACATTTTGCGGAACAGGATTTCCTGTAAATACTCCTGCAGGAATACCTATTTTACCAGATCTTAAAAACTTTTCATAATAAAGAATAAAATCGTTTGTCAGTTTATCTACAGACCCTGTACTACTAGAGCTTGTATTATTTACAAAAGTATCTCTATATGAAGACGTCCAGTCACTAAGTACTGAACTTGTCAATGCATTAATACTTCTTGAAAGATCATTTAAATACTTTTTATTATTAGCAGCATTAGAATGAGTAGTATACATATCCATAATTTCCTGATCCGTTTCTGCTAAACCATGCAACATAAAATCAATTGCAGGAAAACCCTGCTCGTCGAAAGAAGAAGGTAGCTCCAAATTATAAGTACCAGAGTTTAATTTTGTTTGGATTGCAGCTACATCTGTTGGGTAGGTATTAAGCCTTGCCCGGTAATTTAAACTCTCTGCTTTTCCTATTTCAAACATTGAAACCGTTTGAAATTGAAGATAAGCTTGCTTATAAGAATTTCTTAAAGCCTCAAGATTTCCAATTGAAGGGTCATTAATAAAACTCTCAGTTGAAGTTTCTAAATTTTGAGATGCTCCTTTAAAATTTTGATATGAAGGAATAATAATATTATCGGCCCAGTTAATAAGCATTGCCTTCCTATCAAAAGAATCTGGCGGAGCAACATTTTCTCCTCCATCTTCACTACAGGAGATAAAGAGAAGTAAAAAAACAAGTGTAAACTTTAAAACTAATTTCATTTTATTCTTATTTAAAAAAGGGCGTTTTTACTCCCTTTTATATTTATTCCGCCGCAGCGGCTACTGTGATGCCAAATGCAGTTGCAATCCTTTCTGAAATAGTATCAAGAGTGGCAGGACTTACATCCCAAAATCCGTTTCCTTCTAAAAGCTGATCTTTAAAAGTATTTAGTTCCTGCGGTAAAAGATAAGGTGCACCAGTTAAAGGATCATTTGTGAATCTCAAACTGTAAAGAAATCCAAAACCTTCAGAAAGCTGGTGAAAAGCATTTCCGAAATTTTCATTTCCTAAAGCTGTTTTACCTTTTTGCAGATAATAAATTGTTCTTACAGCTATGACTTTAGAAATATTTTCTTTTATAATTTCAATTTGCTCATCCCTTAGATCATAATTACCTGCAACAATAGCGGCACGACCGGTTTTAAAAGCATTATAAACTTCATCTGCAATTCCGGCAAAATCACTATCTCCGTTTACTCTACCCAAATAGTTGAAGAGTAATCTATCTTCACTTGAGGTAAGTACAGAATTTGGATTTTCTGCAGGAATAGATGGATCTCCATATAAATATCCATAAGCTTCATCCCACTTGTGCTCCATTGTGGTATAATTCTTTCCTTCCTCTACAATACCTGCAGTATTTTTTGAAATATTATCGCCTTCGTCAAGAACTGCAGTACTTAAATAATTATTGAGCATTTGATCTACCAAAAGTGCACCAATTAGACCTTTGGCAAAAGCCTGGTCTAATTCCAGACCCTTAGAATTTACATACCTAATACTGCTGCCATCAATTATTTGTCCTGCTACGCCGGGAGCGGCAACTTCGTTTTCATTCGGAAAAACAACATTTACCTGATCATTAATGTAAGATTCGAAATCACTTTTAATCTGGTTACTTTCTAAAGAATTTGCCGAAAAATAATCTTTGGATGCAGCTACTTTACTTTTTACACTTTTATCTGAAGAATTTAAAGAAGGATCGGAAAATGGAGAATTGCTATTCGAAAACATATTTGATAAGCTCTCCTGAGTAGTATTATCAAAATCATTAAAAGCAGAAAATATTGCTTTAGACATTTCTAACCGGGTAGTTTGCCCGTCAAAAGAAACTGTGGAATTAGAATTTCTGGTAAAATTATAAGTTGCCGGGATCTCAACTTGATTTTCTATGGGTTCTGAACCTTCATCTGTGGAACAAGAGGATAAAGTTAAACCTCCCATTAATACTGCAGATAACACTAACTTCTTCATGTAAACTTTTATTTAGACTCGTTTAAAATAGTAGATTAATAACAGGTGCAAATATAAATACCAAAACCAAAATAAAAAAGTTTATTTAGATTAATTTTAAATAAAAATAAGGAAGTAAAAACAAGCGGAAAGTATGACTCCTAATGATAATTTTTAAAGATTTTAGTAGCCTCATTATAAGAAGATTCGAAGCTGGTCATCTTAACATGGGTCTCACCCTTTTTAGTATTAAAATAAGACAAAACTTTTTCTGTAGGCATATTACCGGTTAATTCATCTTTAGCCATAGGACATCCACCAAAACCCTGGATTGCACCATCGAATCTTTTACATCCTGCCATGTAAGCTGCATTCACCTTTTCATACCACGAAGAAGGAGTAGTATGCAAATGCGCACCAAATTCTATTGATGGATAACGGGGAATCAAGTTTGAAAATAAATACTCAATAACATCTGGTGTCGAACTTCCAATGGTATCTGAAAGGGAAAGAATTTTTACCCCCATGGCTGAAAGTTTCTCTGTCCACTCTCCTACAATCTCAACATTCCACGGATCTCCATACGGATTTCCAAAACCCATAGATAAGTAGGCCACTACTTCTTTACCTACTTTATCTGAAATCTCAAGGATTTCCCTTAAAGTTTCTACAGATTCAGCAATAGTTTTATGGGTGTTCCTCATCTGAAAATTTTCAGATATTGAAAAAGGATAACCTAAATAATCGATTTGAGAAAATTTTGCAGCTTCCTGGGCTCCCCTTGTGTTTGCAACAATAGCTAAAAGTTTACTTCGGGTGTGAGAGAGATCCAATCTTGCCAAAACCTCATCGGTATCGGCCATTTGTGGAATAGCTTTAGGAGAAACGAAACTTCCAAAATCAATAGTGTCAAATCCGCATCTCAATAAAGACTGGATGTATTGGACTTTTTTTTCGGTAGGAATAAATGTTTTGATGCCTTGCATAGCATCTCTAGGACATTCTATTAATTTGATCTCATCCATTCATCAAAGATAATATTTTAGGATTCATATTAAAAAGGCATAATCTTTATTAATTTCAGAAATTACAGGTGCAAAAAAGCCACTGTTTAAAGCAAAATCAAAATTCCTATTCCTGTAAAAACCAATACCTGAACCCACTTCAAAATAAAAGCAGACCTTTCACTTTTAAGGTATTCAGAAATTTTTCCGGATAAGACTGAAACCATTGAAAAAATAATTAAAGCCTGAATGATAAACAGAGTTCCTAAAATGTAAAATTGCAGGATGGTATTCCCATCAGGATTCCAAAGAAAACCCGGAAAGAAAGCGAGAAAGAAAATAGTTACTTTAGGATTTAGAACGTTCATAATAAATCCCGTTTTAAATAATTTTAAAGCCGGTTCTTTTATTGCCCCGTTTTGATTAAGCTCAATTGAAGAACTTTTACTCGTAATTATTTTACCTGCGAGATAGAACATATATAATGCTCCAAATAACTTAATAATAAAGAAAAGATTTTCAGATTCCTTAATCAAGGCTGATACTCCTAAAGCAACAAAACTTGTATGAATTAAAATTCCCGAGACGAGTCCTAAACTTGTTATTAAACCTGCTCTTTTACCATTGGAAATACTTTGCACCAGAACATAAATAATATCGGGACCAGGAGAAAGAGTTAGTAAAATTGATGCGGTTAAAAAGGGGATTAACTGCGGGATCATTTCTCCTGTTTAAGAATTGCTCTATTTATTTCCTTAATAAGTGCGGGACCTTCATAAATAAATCCTGTATATAATTGAACCAGACTGGCACCTGCTGCCAATTTCTCTAAAGCATCTTCGGCAGAATGTATGCCTCCAACCCCGATAACCGGAAAAGCATTTTTCCCTTTTTCAGTTAAAAATTTAATGACCTCTGTTGATCTTTTTCGCAAGGGCCTTCCGCTTAATCCTCCTGTTTCCTTTTGATTAATGGAATGCAAGCCGTCTCTGCTAATCGTAGTATTCGTGGCTATAACCCCCCCTATTTTTGAATCATTGACAATTTCAATAATATCCATTAATTGATCATCAGTCAAATCGGGAGCAATTTTGAGAAGGATTGGTTTTGGATTTTTCTTTTTTTTATTTTCTTCCTGTAAAGCTAAAAGTAGTTTGGTTAGAGGTTCTTTATCCTGTAATTCCCTTAAATTAGGAGTATTTGGAGAACTTACATTTACCACAAAATAATCTACATAATTAAAAAGAGCTTCAAAGCAAATTAAATAATCATTTACAGCATTCTCATTGGAAGTAACTTTATTTTTCCCAATATTGCCCCCAATTAAAACCTCCCGATTACTTTTTAGCCTTTTAACCGCCGCTTCTACTCCTTCATTATTAAAACCCATTCTGTTTATAATGGCTTCATCCTCTTTAAGCCTAAACAATCGTTGTTTTTCATTTCCCGGTTGTGGCTTTGGTGTTACCGTTCCAATTTCAATGAATCCAAACCCTAGTTGGTCCAATTCCTTATATAAAAGAGCATTCTTATCAAATCCTGCTGCAAGCCCCACGGGATTTTTAAACTTTAAACCAAATACTTCTCTTTCCAGCCGTTTATCGTTGATAGCATATTTACTTCGGAAGAGAGAAGGGATTCCGGGAATTTTGAACAGGAATCGCAGGGAATCGAAAGTAAAATAATGAACCTTTTCAGGATCAAACTGAAAAAGAAGAGGTCGAAGAAGGGATTTGTACATAAAGGAATCTTTGTACAAAAATAGTTTTTATAAAGTTTGAAATAAAATGAACAGGCAGAAATAAAGAATGGAAAATAAAGTAGTTAAATAAAAC
>CAZXEY010000065.1:7735-17419 GCA_964639695.1 uncultured Antarcticibacterium sp.
AAATAAAATGAACAGGCAGAAATAAAGAATGGAAAATAAAGTAGTTAAATAAAACCTAAAAAATATTATCCCCTGTTATATACTTTGTCTAAATTGATATTTTCCGCAACATCATTATTAAATTGCAGCAAAATTGACAAAATGATTTCTAAGACCCGAATTATAGAAAGATTTACCGGCTATGTAACCATCGATACGCAAAGCGATCCTGCTAGTGAAACCACTCCTAGCACAGATAAGCAGTGGGACCTCGCACGAAAATTAGCAGATGAATTGAAAAAAATTGGAATGCAGGAAGTAGAAATTGACGAAAATGCCTATATAATGGCAACTTTACCTGCCAATATCGCCCACGAAGTTCCTGTAATTGGATTTATTTCTCACTTCGACACATCACCCGATTTTACAGGGACTAACGTCAAACCAAGAATTATTGAAAAATATGATGGGAGAGATATTGTTTTAAATGAAGAGGAGGACATTGTTCTTTCTCCTGATTATTTTGAAGATTTAAACCTTTACAAAGGGCAAACTTTAATTACAACAGATGGTAAAACTTTGTTGGGAGCAGACGATAAAGCCGGTATAACCGAAATTATTTCGGCTATGGAATATCTCATAAATAATCCACAGATCCCTCATGGCAAAATTAGAGTTGGCTTTACACCCGACGAGGAAATTGGAAGGGGTGCTCACAAATTTGACGTAAAAAAATTTGGAGCCGAATGGGCCTATACGATGGATGGTAGCCAGGTTGGAGAACTTGAATTTGAAAATTTTAATGCTGCAGGAGCAACAGTAACGGTAAAAGGTAAAATTGTACATCCGGGTTACGCAAAAGACAAGATGGTGAACAGCATGTATATCGCTCAGGATTTTATTAATTCATTACCAAGGCTTGAAACCCCTGAACATACAGAAGGAAGACAAGGATTTTTTCATTTAAGCAGTATCAATGGCGAAGTAGAAGAAACCAAACTTCATTACATTATTAGAGATCATGATAAAGATCATTTTGAAGCAAGAAAAAGTGCAATGTTGGATTTGGCAAATGAAATCAATTCCCAATTTGAGAAAGAAGTAATTAAAATTGAAATCAAGGATCAATATTTTAATATGCGGGAAAAGGTGGAACCTGTTATGCATATTGTAGATATTGCCGAAGAGGCTATGAAATCTGTTCATGTTACTCCCATCATTAAACCTATACGAGGTGGAACAGATGGAGCACAACTAAGCTTTATGGGCCTTCCCTGTCCCAATATTTTTGCCGGAGGCCATAATTTTCACGGGCGCTACGAATATGTACCGGTAGAAAGTATGATAAAAGCTGTAGAAGTAATTGTAAAAATTGCCGAAATTACTGCTGAAAAATATAAGTAAAATGGCAAAACCTAAAAATGTTGATGAATATATTGAAGCACATCCTGAATGGCGGGTGCAACTAAACAGCCTTCGTAGTCTCCTTCTTTCTTATCCCTTTGAAGAAACGATTAAATGGAGTAGTCCAGTCTATACACTAGAAGGAAAAAATTTAATTGGTTTGGCCGCTTTTAAAAATCATTGCGCCCTTTGGTTCTTCCAGGGGGTTTTACTGACCAAAAATAAATTACCACTACATAACGCACAGGAAGGCAAAACAGAAAATCTCAGACAAATTCGATTTGAAAATAAATCAGAAATAGATCCTGATCAGATTAAAAAATACATAGAAGAAACTATTCAGCTACATAAAAAAGGAGTAACCATTAAACCCTCAGAAAAAAAGAAACTGGAGCTTCCCGAAATATTCAAAGAACAATTAGACCGGGATTTAAATTTAAAAGAATGTTTTTTTCAGTTGAGCCCCGGTAAGCAAAGAGATTATGCAACTTATATTAAGGATGCAAAAAAGGAAGAGACCAGGCGGTCAAGATTAGAAAAAATTATTCCGATGATAAAATCAGGCATCGGTTTAAACGATAAATATCAGAAATAAAAAAAGCCCGATCTTCATCGGGCTTTTTAATATATTTTTTTAGAAGTAGCAACTGCCGCCTCTTCGTCTTCTTTTTCCGGCATTTTCGCTATCCCACAATTTTATCGTGAGGCTAACAATGATCTGGTTAAGCCTTGCATCTTCAAAATTTGCCCTGTTAACCCCATACACACTATTTACAATGTCAACAAGCTGATTTTCTTCCGTCGCCATCGTTCGATCGTAACGCACGTCCAAACCAAAACTGCCAAATTCTACCTTTACACCTGCCTGAGCTGATAATGGTGTGTTTTGAACTACAATTTCTTGATCAGCAGGCTCTGTCCCTTCCAAAGTAGATTCCATAATATTCTTATAAGCAGGACCTACATAAACATCTATTGGGCCCCATACATTATATCCTACTAAAAAGGGAACACTCAATTCGTCTACTGCATAAATAGCCGGACGATTTGGAAAATCAAAACGCGATTCCAAAGCTGAATATACAATTTCGGGCCGTATAAAAAATTTCCCAAAGTTTACCTGCGCCCAGGCTCCCCCGTGAAAACCAATTTCACCTTCAGCATTAAAAGTAGCATCTGTATATATTGGAGCAGATTTTATTCCGGTTAAAGTTCCTCCGGAAGTTTTATTGATACCTCCTTTTAAACCAAATTTGAATTCCTGAGCCTGTACGGTAGCAAATAAACTGCCAAGGCAAAAGAATGCAAAGAGAATTTTTCTATTCATAAATTGGGGTTATTTCAATTTCGCAACTTTTGGGAGTAAATATATTATATAAAAAAATAAATCCCGTTTGTTTTCCTAAGCTTTAACGTGGAAAAATAAAAAAAATTATAATAGAAGATAAATTACCAAAAAGCAAAAGGTTGTTTCAACTTTTGGCTCGATACCAACAGTGAAACAACCTTTTAATTAGTATTAAAATTCTATAGAGAACTTACAGGATCTGGATTGTTATCTTTATCATAATTAACAAAAGTTCCATCAGAACTTAAAGCACCTTTAACCAGGATTACTCCAGCTGCATGTGGTGAAGCCATTGAAGTTCCGCTAATGGTATTATAGGCACCACCTTTCCAGGTAGATTTAATCGCAACTCCCGGTGCTGCATAATCAACAGGAGGATTACCAAAATTGCTAAAAGAAGCGAAATTGTCATTAACATCCATTGCTGATATAGTAACTATGTAAGCACCGTTAGCTCGTGCAGGAGAGTGAAGGTTAGCATCCTCACTACTATTCCCTGCAGCTAAAGCAAACCAAACTCCGTTTTTATTTGAAGCGGCAACTACCGCATCATCCAAAGCCTGAGAAACCGGCCCACCAAGGCTCATGTTAGCTACATCACCTTTTTTACCATAAGCTCCTACGTGATCAACTCCGGCTATAACCCCAGAATAAGATCCGCTGCCCCGACTGTCTAAAACTTTAACAGGAATTACAGTAGCTCCTGGAGCTACACCAATAACTCCGTAGCCATTATTTAAAGCTGCTATTGTACCTGCTACGTGTGTACCGTGCCCATTACCATCGTCTGCTGAGTTTCCATCTCTTCCGGAAGTGAAAGCATTAAAGGCTCTTGAAGCATCTACATTTAAATCTGGATGATCTAAATCAATCCCACTATCAATGATCCAGGCAACACCTGTCCCCGAATAGGAAGACACACCTTTAACTCTTTTAATTCCGTAAGGAGTTTCCTGGGTTCCTGTTGTTGGTTCTGTAGGTTCACAAGGACCTGTTTTTCCTGTTCCACATGTTGGAGGAGCAAACATAACTATCCGGTCCTGCTCGATGTAATTGACTTCTTTTTGCTTCTTTAGCTGCTCCACCTGGGCTTTTGTTAATTTTAATGTAGCTCCCATTATAGTATTACTATATACATTGGTAATTTCTACATTAGAAAGTGAGGCCTTGGAAAGAATTCTTTTGGTCTGTTCTGTCATTGCCTCCTGAGCCTTGGAATAATTTTGAGGAAATTTAGAGCCAAAATCTTCTACTGCACCGTCGCGATAAACAACAATATACTGGCCTTCTACAGCCTGAGCATCAAATTGTTCTTCCAATTGATTAGAAGAAGGCTCTTCTAAGATTTCCTGATCCTGGGTACAGGAATAAAACATTAAAGAAGCTACAGCTGCAGCAACTCCTACTTTGTAATTTAATCTCATCATCATAAATAAGTTTTAGTTAAAAAAATTTGTGGTTATTCAAATCTAAACTTTATCCTGACTTAAAAAAATTACTTAAGCTGGTTTTAAGAAAAATTTAAACGATAAAAAACATATAAATTCGATAAAATGCACAGCAGGAGCAGCATGAGCCCCAAATGTTAAAATTTTATATTATAAAAAAATTCTTTCCCTACCCTTTCTTTACAAATATGTTTTGGGAAAAATTTTCTTTTACCCCAAACTTTTAGCAGCTGCCCATACTTTTAGCAGCTGTATGACTCACGCTTACCATTGGAAAATGAATGGCGACAGGCCGGAAATAATCCAGGTATTTAAATTTTTTGAAAAATCTTTTTGATAGAAGATGCTTTTCGCATTGAGAAAGTTTGATCTATAATTATATTCTAAGAGCATCCACTAACAAAATAATTTAGAAATAAAATAGTTGCTCATTTCTTTCAGCTGAAAACAATTTATTTTTGAGTAGTTACATTTCTGCAGCTCTTAGCAGCTATATGTAAAACAATTAGAATTGAGCTTTATACCTTTACTGTTTTTCAATATCTCCTTCCCAATCGGTTATACCTCCCAATAGGTTAAAGGTTTTATCAAATCCTCTTTGTTTCATAATTGTTCCTGCTTGGGCACTTCTGGCTCCCGAACGGCAATATAAATAGTAACTTCCTTCCTTATCCAGTTTATCAATTTCATCCAAAAAACCCTGGCCTTGATGAATATCTAAATTTATAGCATTGGGAATATAACCTTCAATAAATTCTTCTTCTGTGCGAACATCAATGATACGAGCACTTGGATCTTTATTAACTTCCTTTTGCCATTGCTCTTGTGTGAGATTTTTCATAGTTTATAAATTAAAAATTTTATGTTCAGTAAATATAACAGAAACTGCAGACTTCAATGGCTACAGAATCTATTTTCAAATATGATTTCTCCTCTACAAAAATTAACATTAATTTTTAATTTAAATTGAATAACATTTATATATTTGTACATACAAATGTTGTAGTTACATGAGAGTTGAAGATATTTTAAAGACCAATGCCCCACTTCCTCCCCGGAAGAAGCTGCTTATTAACCTAATGTTGACTTCAACAGAGGTTAGTTCCCGACTTTCTGATGCTTTAAAATCCTTCGATATATCGATGCCACAATTTAATGTATTGAGAATTCTTAGAGGTCAAAAAGGAAAACCGGCTAACCTTAGCACCATTCAGGACAGGATGGTAAATAAGATGAGCAACACTACGAGACTGGTAGATAAGCTCCTGGAAAAGAATTTTGTAGACCGCAATATTTGCGAACAAAATCGAAGGAAAATTGAAATATTTATAACCCCAAAAGGATTAGAATTATTAAATGAGTTAGACCCTGTTATTGAAGATTTAGAAAAGGAACTTACCCATAATTTTTCATCTGAGGAAATTGACCAATTAAATTTATTGCTTGAAAAATTAAGAAAGTAAAAAAAATTTACCACAACATTTGTACATACAATATTAGTTAATACAACATTGAAATTATGAGTAATTATTTAGAAAATTTAAACTGGCGATATGCCACAAAATCTTTTGATCCTACTAAAAAAGTTTCCTCCAAGGATCTTGAAAAATTATTAGAGAGCATTCAATTATCGGCTTCATCCTATGGTCTTCAGCCTTACGAAATTCTTGTAATTGAAAATATAGAATTACGAGAAAAATTAAAGGCCGCGGCCTATAACCAGACTCAAATTACAGATGCTTCTCACCTCCTTGTGTTTGCAAGTTACACCAGTTTAAATGAAAGATATGTAGACACTTATCTCCAAAACATTAGTCAGACCAGGAATGTTCCTAAAGAAAAACTTTCCGGATTTCTTGAAATGCTTCAGAATACAGTTTTAAAATTAACGCCGGAGGAACAAACCAAATGGGCAGAAAAACAATCGTACCTGGCCCTTGGGAATTTACTTTCTGCAGCAGCAAGTTTTAGAATAGACACCTGTCCCATGGAAGGTTTTGATTCGCTTAAATTCGATGAGATCCTGGGCCTTGGAGACAAAGGTATTACTGCAACTGTTATTGCTCCAATAGGTTACAGAAGCGAAAAGGACCAAACTCAATTTGCACCCAAAGTTAGAAAAAGCAAAAAACAATTATTCCATTTTATATAATCCTTAATACTTAGAAATCATGAAAACAACTCTCTTAAAAGGTGCAGTAGCATCAGTAATTATTTTAACAACGTTATCATTCACAACTATGACAAAAGAAATCAACATTAAAGAAAGCCAGGTTACATGGACTGGTAAAAAAGTAACCGGATCTCACACGGGAACTATTCAATTAAAAGAAGGAAAATTTAAAGTAGAGGATGGAAAGTTAATTGGTGGAGAATTTACAATGGACATGCCCTCCATTAATGTAACCGATCTTACAGGTGAAAACAAGGAAAAACTGGAAGGCCATTTAAAATCTGAAGACTTTTTTGGTGTAGAAAAATATCCAACCGCAAAACTGGTTATTACTAACGTCGCCAAAAAAGACGCTCATACTTATGGTGTTGTTGCTAACCTTACCATTAAAGATAAAACTCATCCCGTAACTTTTGATCTTGACTGGAACGAAAATTCTGCTTCTACTAAATTAACAATAGACAGGTCGAAGTACAATGTAAGATACGGTTCTGGAAGCTTCTTCGATAATCTTGGAGATAACACTATATATGATAATTTTGATTTGGCTGTAAATCTTAAATTTTAGATTTCAAATTTTAAATAGATGGCAAAACCTCGTTTGTTCAAAAGCTTACGAGGTTTTTTTAATTAAAATTTAAATCCTTTGCCAATTAAAATTTCCTGACTTATATTTGGCCTAATGAAAATTAGTACTGTACATACCTGGTGGTGGAAAAATTTACGTCGAACGTCGTGAAGTAACACTGCTATAGTATTTAATCATATACAAAAGGCTTGTCTCACGACAAGCCTTTTCGTTTCTAATAATATTTAGATCTTATGTACCTTTTAAAGACCCATTACAAAAAACTGCTTGCAGATACTATTACACCCGTAAGTATTTATCTTAAAATACGGGATAAATATCCCAATAGCTTATTATTGGAAAGTAGCGATTACCATGCAAGCGATAATAGTTTTTCTTACATCTGTTGTAACCCCATAGCTTCGATCAAAATACAAAATGAAAAGGTTGTGCAGATTTTTCCTGATGGTGGACGGGATGAAAAAATGATAAAAGAAGAAGACAATATTCCTGAATTAATTGAAAAATTTGCTAAAAAGTTTAAAGCAGATAGTTCTGAATTTAAATTTATTAATAATGGGCTTTTTGGCTATATCGCATATGACGGGGTAAGGTATTTTGAAGATATTGAAATTAGAAGAAAGCAAGGAAATCTTGAAATTCCGGATATCTACTATGCAATTTATCAAAATATAATTGCCATTAATCATTTTAAAAATGAGGCTTACATTTTCGATCATAACTATGGAATTGAAAGTAAACTGGAGGAGATTGAACAACTGCTAAAGGTAAAGAACTTTGCAACTTATAATTTTAAAAGACAGGATGGCGCCAGGTCCAACTTAACTGATGCTGCTTTTAAGGAGAATGTAAAGCTGGGTAAAAAACATTGTCAACGAGGAGACGTATTTCAAATTGTTCTCTCAAGAAGATTCTCCCAATCCTTTAAAGGTGATGAATTCAATGTTTATCGCGCCTTGAGAAATGTAAACCCCTCCCCTTACCTTTTCTATTTTGACTACGGAAATTTTAAAATCTTTGGAAGCTCTCCGGAAGCTCAATTAGTAGTTAAAAATGATCAGGCTGAAATTCATCCTATTGCAGGAACCTTCAAACGTACCGGAAATGATGAAGAAGATGCTGAATTAGCAAAAAAACTGTCGGTTGATGAAAAGGAAAATTCTGAACATGTGATGTTGGTGGATCTTGCCCGTAATGATCTCAGCCGCTACAGCACCAACGTTAAGGTTGAAAAATACCGGGAGGTCCAATTTTTTTCTCACGTGATCCACCTGGTTAGTAAAGTTACAGGTACAAAGAAAAAAAATGCTAAAACAATGGAGGTTGTTGCCAGTACTTTTCCTGCCGGAACTTTGAGTGGAGCACCTAAGCACAGCGCCATGAGTTTAATCGAACAGTATGAAAACGTCAACAGAAGTGCTTATGGAGGTGCAATAGGGTTTATGGATTTTGAAGGCAACTTCAACCACGCAATTATAATTAGATCTTTTGTGAGTAAAAACCACGAACTGCACTACCAGGCGGGAGCGGGTATTGTTTCAGAATCTAATGAAGAAAACGAACTTCAGGAAGTTTACAATAAATTGGGAGCTTTAACTAAAGCAATGGAGCTGGCAGAAGAAATGTAATTATTGTGCCCGAAGGAAGAAAAGATATTACAAATGAAAAAGAATATGAAAGACATAAATTTAAAAACAGAGGAAAATGCTTTAGGTGAAAATCCTAAAAAAGCAATTTCTGTTCTTGTAATAGATAATTACGATTCGTTTGTTTATAATTTAGTCCATTATCTGGAAGAATTGGATTGTGTGGTTACAGTAAGACGTAACAATGAAATTTCCCTGGAAGAAATTAAACATTTCGATAAGATCCTTCTTTCTCCGGGGCCGGGGATTCCCGATGAGGCTGGTTTATTAAAGGAAATTGTAAAGGAATACGCTCCCACAAAAAGTATGCTGGGAGTTTGTCTTGGCCAGCAGGCTATAGGAGAAGTTTTTGGCGGGAAACTAATTAATCTGAAATCTGTTTATCATGGAGTGGCCAATAAAGTTAAAACTTGTGTTGAAGATGAAGTTTTATTTGCAGGCTTGGAGAGAGAATTTGAGGTAGGAAGGTACCACTCCTGGGTTGTTGATCGTAAATTACCCGATTCCCTTGAAGCTACTTCTTATGATGAAAATGGACAGGTTATGTCTTTAAGACACCGTGATTTTGACGTACGTGGGGTGCAGTTCCATCCCGAATCTGTTTTAACTCCAGATGGGAAAAGGATGATTAGAAATTGGGTAGAAAGCAAATTTGAAAAAAAACTGGAAAAAGAAGAAACATCTCAGGTTCAAAATACCATTTAATATTGCTGTTTTAGAATAAAATGCTTTTATGAAAAATCTATTAAACAGGTTGATAAATCACGAAACCATATCCAAAGAAGAGGCCAGGGAGGCATTAGTGAACATTTCCAAAGGAGATTACAACGAAAGCCAGATTGCCGCTTTTTTAACGGTTTATATGATGCGCAGCATTACGATAGAGGAGCTTGAGGGTTTTCGCGATGCTTTACTAGACCTTTGTATCTCTGTAGATCTTGCTGCTTATGATCCTATTGACCTTTGTGGTACAGGCGGTGACGGTAAAGACACTTTTAATATTTCTACCCTTTCATCTTTTGTAACTGCCGGGGCGGGTGTGAATGTAGCAAAACACGGGAACTACGGCGTGTCCTCGGTTAGCGGGAGTTCCAATG
>CAZXEY010000066.1:0-17415 GCA_964639695.1 uncultured Antarcticibacterium sp.
GAAGATTTTAGACATACGAAGGGGAGTAACTCATCCCTATGGAGAAACGATGGAAAAATCTTATGAAATGAATTACAACCAGATCCAGGAGGGAATTGCGAAATACCTTCTTGATGAAAATGATCCGGGTCCTGTAGCCATCAATTAAATTTTACTTTACTTTATAGAATCCCTCTTTAGGAATTTCAATTTCATATTCCTTTCGTGAACTATTATTTAAATGTGCCTCTCTCAACCAGGGATTGTGGATCTTTAAAATTTTATAATTTATACCCTGGTCCTTTGCAAATTTTGCAAAATCGGTTACAGGTGTGTCTACTTTAACTTTATTAGTGGGTATCTCCCTGTAAAGATCATTTTCATCAAAATTAAAACCATACTTTTTAGGATTTTCCATTATTTCCTTTATCGCCAGAATCCGGAAAACATACCTTCCTGTTTCTTCTCCAAAAAGCAAAGAATAATAAGCCCCTGCATCCTGCCTGTCCAATTGCCTGGCTACTCCTGCATTGCCTGCATTATATGCTGCTGCAGCCATTGTCCAGCTACCAAATTTTTCCTTGGATTTAAGTAAATATTCAGCTGCAGCCCGGGTTGATTTTGCGATGTGGTAACGCTCATCCACGTTAGAATTTACCTCCAGGCCATAATCCTTTGCCGTTCCTTCCAGTAATTGCCAGAAACCTGTTGCTTTTGCCGGGGACACAGCCTGGGTTAAACTGCTCTCAATAACTGCCAGATACTTAAAATCATCTGGCACACCATATTCTTTCAAAATGGGCTCTATAATTGGAAAATATTTATTGGCTCTTTTAATAAGCAACAAAGCATTAGATTGCCAATATGTGTTAACTAAAAGTTCCCTGTCCATTCGCTCATATACATCTGGATCTTCCAGGGGAACTTCTTCTCCGGCAAAATTTAAACTTTCGGGCATTGGTAATGCATAGATATTGTAATCCTTGGTAACCTTTTCTTCTCCGTTGTTTGTCAAAGCATCTTCTGAATTATTAGCTGGTTTTTCCTGCACCGCCTGGATGCTAACAGCACAAATTGCTATTAAACCCACGCTCATCAAAATTATTTTTAAAATTTTCATCTTCAGTTTTTTTATTAATTTTTCAATTTTCCATTCATAATGAGATCGGGTAAATTCCTATTGAACCACTGGAACTTATTTATGATCATAATATGAGTACCCCCTTTTACCGGTATACAAGCTCCTATATATTTAAAAGGAAAAATTTCGTCGCTGTCCCCGTGAATATGAATAAGATCTTCCCTTGGCTCCTTACAATCCCAATTTACCATATTTTTTATTGCCCACGATAAATAAGTCCTGTCTCTAACAGATAAATATTTCCTGTACAACCTTGCCCTTTTCTTTAGAAAGTCATTAACTGCAAATTTTTCAAAATGATCAACATAATCCAGCAGCCTTAATGGCAATAATTTATACAAGCCAGTCTTTGATGCAAATTTCATCCGTCGCGGAAGTTCATCTTTACATTTTACACTTGAAATTATTATTAACCTCTTTAAATTTAAAAAATTACTCATTTCCTGTACCACTACTCCTCCAAAAGACACCCCTATAAGCACAGCATTCTCGTGCAAAATGTGTTGATTCATCCTTTTCGCGTAATCCTGGATAGATTCTTTTCTTTTAGGTATTTCCCATTCCAGGAAGTGAGATGTAAACAGATCTTCAGGTAATTTAATATTTTCGAAAATTTCAGCATTGGCTGCTAAACCAGGCATAAAATATACGTGAACGATTTCTTCTTTATTCATTATTCAGTATAACTAAACCAAACTTGCTTTAGTATTATTTTTTTCTTTTTCTTCAGAATTGACCTTTAAAATGCTAAAAATGCGAATTTTAAAACATATCAAACCAAACTGAATTGGTAAAATTGTATTAAATCCCGTAACTTTGTAACTGTTGCCTTACTTATAAAAATAGTAACAACTCTAATTCAGGCAGATTATTTCTTAAATATAAAATTCCACGACCTGTTAAATTTTATTACTGCCTGTCTTTATCTGCCGTACAATTTAAAATAAGAAAATGATGAATACTAAATCAAGTCCCACTATGAATGATGAAGAAATTGTTATTACTAACAATGAGTTTTTAAGACAATTTGAAACCACCCTGGATGATGAACTGGTAACTGTTGAATATTCACAACAAGAGCGCAAAATCTTTCTTACAAAACTTCTAATGTCTGAAGATCTTAAAGAAAAAGGCTATTTAGATCCATTTTTAACCACGCTGTTAAGTAAAATCCAGGAAGGAAGAGACAGAGTTGTTCCTACAAGCCCCGAAGTTGCAAAGTTTATGAGAAAGAACCGAAGAAAGTATAAAGATCTTCTTCCTGTAGGAATGAATATTTAAACAGCAATCGCTGAATTTACATAGTCAAAACGAGCGATTCCGTCTTCATCTATTTTAGTGAGTTTTACATCCTGAAGTGTGTTAACCAGTTCAGGATTCCAAGGAGTCTTCACTTTTACATAATTTTCTGTAAAACCGTGAATGAACCCTTCCTTATTTTCACCTTCAAACAGAACGGTATGCGCAGTATTTAACTGGCTTTCATAGAAGGCACGTCGTTTCTTGGCTGAAAGGCCCCTTAACATCCTGCTTCTCTTTTTTCGCACCTTTAATGAAACTACCTCTTCCATTTCTGCCGCCGGGGTATTATCCCTTTCTGAATAGGTAAACACGTGCAGGTAAGAAATCTGCAATTCATTTAAAAAATTATAAGTTTCCAGGAAATGCTCTTCTGTTTCTCCGGGAAATCCCACAATTACGTCTACGCCAATACAAGCATCGGGCATTACCTCTTTAATCCTGGTCACTCTGTCTACATATAATTCTTTCCTATATCGACGGCGCATAGCCTTAAGAATATCGTTACTCCCGCTTTGTAATGGAATGTGAAAATGAGGCACAAATGTTCTGCTTTGTGAAACAAAATCTATAGTTTCATTTTTTAATAGATTGGGTTCAATAGAGGAAATTCTCAATCTCTCTATTCCATCTACTGAATCTAAAGCTTTTACAAGATCCAGGAAGGTATGTTCGTGTTTCTTATTTCCATACTCTCCCTTACCGTAATCACCAATATTAACACCGGTAAGCACTATTTCTTTAATTCCCTTCCGGGAAATTTCTGCCGCATTTTGCAACACATTCTCAAGTTTATCACTTCGGGAAATTCCTCTTGCCAGGGGGATGGTACAGTAAGTACATTTGTAATCACAACCATCCTGAACTTTTAAAAAAGCTCTTGTCCTGTCACCAAAAGAATAGGACCCTACATAAAAATCGGCATTTTCAATTTCACATGAATGAATTTGTGCTTCCGGTTGCTTTGTGAGGTCATTGAGATAATTAGTGATCTTAAATTTTTCTGAAGCACCTAAAACAAGATCAACCCCATCAACATCAGCCAGCTCTTCAGGTTTAAGTTGTGCATAACAACCTATTGCAAT
This sequence comes from uncultured Antarcticibacterium sp., assembly GCA_964639695.1. Classification (GTDB taxonomy): domain Bacteria; phylum Bacteroidota; class Bacteroidia; order Flavobacteriales; family Flavobacteriaceae; genus Gillisia. The sequence continues at coordinate 3,505 of CAZXEY010000066.1, forward strand.
TAAAAAAGCATCTTCATTCACCTTTTGTGCCTGCTTCACAATAGATTTAAAACGTTTATCTGCATTTTCAGTTACCGAGCAGGTGTTGATGACATATATATCTGCTTTCTCCGAAAAATCCACGCGTTGAAATCCCTCGTCTTTAAAAGATCTCGCAATTGTAGAAGTTTCAGAAAAATTTAATTTACAGCCTAAAGTGTAAAAAGCTACTTTTTTAGGATTGCTCATAACAGATTTATATTCCCGATTTTGAAGTTTGCAAAGATACCAACTATAATCGATTTCCTAAAATCCCAACTCCAAATTACAGGATAAATTGTATATCTCGTAAAAAACTGCAATAAGTTTTGGATGTTTAATGGGTGCTGTCATAAGCCCAAAACAATAAAAGACCACGTCCCGAAAGGTCTGGAAGTTTGGTTTCAGTATCTAAAGAGGCTGGGGGAATAATATATCATCCCAAGCTTCCAAAGAAGAAATTAATTAGCCTAAAATAATAATAGTAAGGGAGAAATCCACATGCCACTTAAAAGTAAGGGTGATAACATTCCAAATATTAATGATCCTTGGCAGGTATCTTTTAATTTGTTATGTTTTGAAGAATTATTCCCTTCTGTATTTTTTAGTGTCTTCAAAAACTTGTTCCAAAATAGCTTTATCCTGTTCGCTAAATTCAATATTTCTCCTTTGCATCACAATTTCTGCGACTTCAAATGCCTTAGAGGTTTTGTAAGTAGTCATTCCCCCACTACCTCCCCAGCTAAAGCTGGGAACAAAATTTCGGGGAAATCCGCTTCCAAAGATATTGGAACTAACCCCGACGACTGTTCCTGTATTAAACATTGTGTTGATACCGCACTTGCTGTGATCTCCCATCATTAGTCCGCAAAATTGCAATCCCGTCCTGGCGAAACCTTCTGTTTCATAATCCCATAACCTCACCTCTGCGTAATTATTCTTTAAATTGGAATTATTGGTGTCTGCACCAAGATTACACCATTCCCCTAAAACTGAATTCCCAAGGAAGCCATCGTGGCCTTTATTGGAATAAGCAAATAACACAGAGTTGTTGATCTCCCCTCCTACTTTAGAAAAAGGCCCCACTGTTGTTGGCCCATAAATCTTGGCACCCAGTTTTACGACTGAATGTTCGCACAAGGCAAAAGGTCCTCTAATTATAGAACCTTCCATAATTTCTGCATCTGCCCCAATATAAATTGGACCTGTGGAGGCATTTAACGTAGCAAATTGAACAACTGCTCCATCTTCAATAAAAATATTTTCTCCTGCGATTACGTTATTAGAGGATGGGATTGGTGAACTTTCCCGGTTTCGGGTCAAAATTTCAAAATCGGCAGCAATTGCCTCTCCATTTTTCGAAAAGATATCCCAGGAATGAGCAATTTGAAAAGCTTCTCCCTGAAGTTGTATTTGGGTGAATTTGTCAAAATCCACTTCCTGGTCTTCCAGCGAAAAAAACGCAACCACTTCATCTTCATTAAAAATTGCCTGATTTTCCTGTAAATCCTGGATTTGAGCCATTAACTCCGGCGTTGGAAGATAAGATGCATTAATCATTATATTCTGCTCCATTTCTACCATAGGCCACTTTGCTGAAAGATAATCTTCAGTAACTGTAGAGGTAGTGGATTCCAACAGCTTTTCCCATTTTTCCCTTATTGTTAAAATTCCTACCCGTATATCGGCCACAGGCCGGGTAAATGTGAAAGGCAGCAATTGTTTTCTAACTGCCCCATCAAAAAGAATATAATTCATACTTAAAAATTTTTATCGGAATAAAGGTATGCGGAAAAACACTTTCCACTTCACGTTCCATTTGTTCCGGCCGAAGCGAAAATAAAAAAAGCCTTCATTTCTGAAGGCTTTATATTATAAAAATTAAAGAATTACTTCTTAAATTTTGAATATTTGTTTTTGAATTTATCAATTCTACCGGCTGTATCTAACAATTTAGATTTACCTGTATAGAAAGGGTGCGAAGTTCTGGAAATTTCCATTTTTACCAACGGATACTCTTTTCCGTCAACTTCAATAGTTTCTTTTGTGTTTGCGGTAGATTTAGTAATGAATACCTCTTCGTTAGACATATCTTTAAATGCTACCAATCTATAATTTTCCGGATGGATTCCCTGCTTCATCTCTTTATTCTTTAAATCGTGTTCGTTTTTTCGAGTGGCAAATTTAAGCAATTTTAGCAAATAACAAACATAATGATGCGAAAATTTGTTTCTGCCATCAAACTTAAGATAAAATCCTGTAATTGTAACGTTTTGCTATATTTGATTACTAACCCGGTATAACTAAATTAACTTATCAAAAATGGAAACACAAAAAGCTGAAGCAAAAGGCTTCGTCTTAAATTACGGAGTTTTACTGGGCATCTTATCAGTTATCATGGGAGTTGTTATGTATGTAACAAATGCATACCTAAACCCCGGCGTGATTTATTCAATTATTGGATTTTTAATTCTCGTTGTCGTTATTTCATTAGGAATTAAAGCCTATAAGACTGCGAACAACAATTTTTTAGGAGTTGGTGACGCTTTAAAAGTAGGAATTGGTATTGCCGTTATAGGTGGTATTATTTCAGCTGTTTGGATGTTCGTCTTAATGAATTATATCGAGCCCGAATACATGAACCAGGTTGCTGAAGTTCAAAGGGAGGTTATGGCCGAGCAAAATCCCAATTTAACTCAGGAACAAATGGACATGGCGATGGAAATGAGTGCGAAGTTCACTTCTCCCTGGTTTATAATGGCATTTGCTTTAATAGGTAATTTATTCTTTGGACTTATTATATCTTTGGTGGCAGGATTGATTATGAAAAATAAAAATCCGTACGACGCATAGGGACCTAATAGAATTGAATGCAAATATCAATAGTAATTCCTCTTCTAAATGAAGAAGAATCATTAACAGAATTATATAATTGGATTGTATCGGTGATGCAATCCAATTCCTATTCTTATGAAATAATTTTTATTGATGACGGGAGTAATGATAATTCCTGGAAAATTATTGATGCACTATCGGCCAAAGACCCTTCTGTAAAAGGAATAAAATTCAATAGAAACTTCGGGAAATCCCAGGCACTTCATGCAGGTTTCCTTGAGGCCCAGGGAGATGTTGTAATTACAATGGATGCCGATCTACAGGATAATCCTGAAGAAATACCCGAATTATACCGGCTTATTAAAGAAGATAAGTATGAATTGGTTTCTGGTTGGAAAAAGAAAAGATATGATTCTGTACTTTCCAAAAACCTTCCTTCAAAACTCTTTAATGCAGCTGCCCGAAAGACATCAGGCTTAAAATTACATGATTTTAATTGCGGATTAAAAGCTTACGATCAAAGAGTTGTAAAGAATATTGATGTTTATGGGGAGATGCACAGGTACATTCCTGTACTTGCAAAAAATGCCGGATTTTCAAGAATTACCGAAAAGGAAGTAAAACATCAGGCAAGGAAATACGGAAAAACAAAGTTTGGAATAGAACGCTTTATTAACGGGTTTCTCGATCTTATAAGCATCTGGTTCCTGTCTAAATTTGGAAAAAGGCCTATGCACCTTTTTGGAGCGTTAGGGGTTTTAATGTTCTTCTTCGGCTTTACGGCAGCCGCCTGGATAGGGATTTCCAAACTTTATAAGATGTATAATGGTTTACCGAATATATTGGTAACTCAAAATCCTTGGTTCTATATTTCCCTGACTTTAATGGTAATAGGAACTCAATTCTTTCTTGCAGGCTTTCTTGGAGAACTTATACTTAGAACCAAAGATGAGAAAGAAAGGTATATGATAAGCAAAACGACAGGCTTTAAGTAAACTCTTTCCCCATTAATCCTTAAATTTGCTGAATAAACAGGAGAACATGTCACAGATAAAACCGGAAATACTTTCAAAAGCCGAAATCTGGCTTACCGAAACGTTTGATAGTGAAACACAACAACAAGTAAAAGACCTAATTAACAATAGCCCTAAAGATCTCGAAGAGAGCTTTTATAAAAATGCCGAATTTGGAACCGGGGGTATGAGAGGAATAATGGGCGTAGGTCCCAACAGGATCAATAAATATACTCTGGGCCAAAATTCACAGGGGATCTCAAATTATCTCAAAAAGGAATTTCCGGGGGAGCAACATAAAGTGGTAATCGCGTACGATTGCCGAAATAATAGTAAAGAACTGGCAAAAGTCGTTGCCGATGTTTTTTCGGCAAATGGAGTAAAGGTTTTTCTTTTTTCTGAATTGCGGCCTACACCCGAGCTTTCTTTTGCTGTTAAATATCTAAATTGTCACTGCGGGATTGTCCTTACTGCCAGTCACAACCCTCCCGAATATAATGGTTATAAAGTATACTGGCAGGATGGCGGGCAGTTGGTGCCGCCCCAGGATTCTAAAATAATAGAAGAAATTACAGCTCTTAAATATGAAGAAATAGAATTTGAAGCGAAAAACGATCTTATAAACCTAATTGATAAGGAAGTTGATAATGCCTTCATAAAGGAATCTTTAGAAAACGGCAATTTTATTTCTTCGGCTGAATTAAAGGATGATCTTAAAATCGTCTTCACTTCCCTTCATGGAACTGCATCTACAGTGATTCCCTCTATTCTGGAGAAGGCAGATTATCGAAATGTGTTTCTTGTAAAAGAACAGTTGGAACCAAACGGAAATTTTCCTACGGTAAAATCTCCAAATCCAGAAGAACCTGAAGCACTCAAAATGGCACTTGAACTCGCCGAAGAGAAAAATGCCGATATTGTTATAGGAACAGATCCCGATGCAGATAGGTTGGGCGTAGCGGTTAGAGATCTTGATAATAAGATGATACTCCTCAATGGAAATCAAACCATGGTGGTTATGACCTGGTTCCTTTTGGAACAATGGAAAAGACAGGGGAAACTCAATGATAAATCATTCGTAGCCTCTACCATCGTTTCTACTCCAATGATCAAAAATATAACTGAACATTACGGTGCTCAATACCACGAAGTATTAACCGGGTTTAAATGGATTGCAAAATTAATTAAGGATCATCCACAGTTAAATTTTGTAGGTGGTGGCGAAGAAAGTTTTGGATATATGGTTGGCGATTTTGTTAGAGATAAAGATGCAGCCACTTCTACCCTGTTAGCATGTGAAATTGCAACTCAAATGAAATCTCGTGGTAGTTCTTTTTATGAAAAACTCCTTGAATTATACACTGAGTTTGGATTGTACAGGGAAGAATTAATTTCGCTTGTAAAGAAAGGAATCGACGGGGAGATGGAAATAAAGCAAATGATGGTCGATTTGCGTGAAAACCCTTTGAAGGAAATAGATGGAGAAAAAATAGTTCTTATTGAAGATTATCAATCTTCCACTTCAAAAAATCTCCAGGAAAATACTGAACATACATTACAAATCCCTAAATCGAATGTTTTAATTTATTATACAGAAGCAGGAACTAAAGTGGCAGCAAGACCAAGCGGAACAGAACCTAAAATTAAGTTTTATATCAGTGTAAATACAGAACTTAAAACAATTGAAGGATATGAATCTGCAAATAAAAAACTGGAAGAAAAAATTTCCAGAATTAAATCTGATCTGAAAGTAGATTAATCCCTGCATGACCTATTTTAGAAAAATTCTTGAATTTGCAAGGCCATACAAGCAGTATGCTGTTTTAAATATTATTTGCAATATTTTTTATGCGCTCTTTAGTACGCTCTCATTTATTGCTCTTATTCCCGTAATAAATATTCTATTTAATGAAAATGAACGTGTAGATGAGAGGCCCGTATGGGAAGGAATTAGTGGAATTAAAGATTACACGGTAAATTATTTTAATTATAATGTGAGCCAACGGGTTGCAGAAGATGAATTGTCTGCACTTGTATTCATTTGTGGAATCGTTGTTTTATTATTCTTCCTTAAAAATTTATTTGGGTACCTCGCCGCCTTTTTTCTCACCTTTCTTCGGAATGGCGTTTTGAAAGACCTAAGAGATTCCCTGTACCGCAAGATCCTGGAATTACCGGTTTCTTATTTTTCTGAAAAGAAAAAAGGAGACACTATTTCGAGAATAACTGCCGATGTTAATGAAGTACAATATTCCTTTTTATCAATTTTGGAGTTAATTGTAAGAGAACCATTAACGATTATTTTTACGATCATCGCAATGCTGATGATTAGTGCCAAGCTTACCATTTTCGTTTTTATATTTCTCCCCATTTCGGGTTTTCTAATTTCCTTAATTGGCAAAAAACTAAAGAGTCAGTCTCACCGGGCACAGGAAGAAAATGGACATTTCCTGTCTTTGGTAGAAGAAACTTTATCAAGCCTTAAAATTGTAAAAGGTTTTAATGCTGAAGGCCAGTTTAAAAAGAGATTTGAAAATTCGACCGACAGGTTGAATACAATTTTAAACAGTTTAATTAACCGGCAAAATCTTGCCTCTCCCGCCAGTGAATTCCTGGGAATATTTGTAATTGTAGTTATTTTGTGGTTCGGTGGGCGAATGGTATTAATAGATGGAACCCTGGATGCTGCAGCTTTTATTGCTTTTCTTGGTTTAGCCTACAATATTCTCACACCTGCGAAACAAATTTCCAAAGCTTCTTATAGTGTAAAAAAAGGTAATGCTGCTGCAGAAAGGATTATGGATGTTCTTGAAACTCAATCCAATCTTGTGGACGACCCCAATGCAATTGACCTTAAAGGTTTCGATAAATCGGTAGAGATCCATAACATCAGCTTTAAATATCAAGATGATCTTGTACTTAAAAATTTCAGTTTAACAGTTCCCAAAGGAAGCACAGTTGCTTTGGTTGGACAATCGGGAAGCGGGAAGTCTACAATCGCGAATCTTGTCACGAGATTTTATGATGTAAATGAAGGGGAAATAAGTATAGACGGTAATAATATTAAAAAAGTATCGCAAAGTTCTCTAAGAGACCTGATGGGCCTTGTGACGCAGGATTCTATTCTATTTAATGATACCATTCGTAGTAATGTGGCTTTAGGAAAACCTGCCGCCACAGATGATGAAATTGTTGAAGCCTTGAAAATTGCCAATGCCTGGGAATTTGTAAAGGACCTTCCGCGGGGATTTGAAACTAATATTGGCGACAGTGGAAACAAATTAAGCGGTGGCCAAAAACAAAGGCTTTCAATTGCCCGGGCTGTTTTGAAGAATCCACCTATAATGATATTGGATGAAGCCACTTCTGCTTTAGATACAGAAAGTGAGAAGCTCGTTCAAAACGCATTGGAAAATATGATGAGGAACAGAACTTCTATTGTAATAGCCCACCGCCTCTCTACCATTCAAAATGCAGATCTAATAGTGGTTATGCAACGCGGGGAAATTGTGGAGCAGGGAAAACACGATTATCTTCTCACTAAAAACGGTACGTATAAAAAGCTTGTGGAAATGCAATCTTTCGCCTGAAGCAATTTTTAACTTTCTCTTTTTAGGCTGAAGAAGACTTTTCAGTTACTACTGCAATTTTCAAATCTATACTATCTTCTGCTTTAGCAGCAGAAACGCGCAGTTTTAAAAAGAAAAAACCTGACAAATCCGAAGACCTGTCAGGTTAAAAAAATGGACGAAGTAGGTTCGTCCATTTCTAATTAATTTTCACCTTGGGGCAAATGAAAATAAAGTTCTGATTCAATTAATTCTGTTGGGGCAAAAAAAGATTAAATCGTTTTGATACTTCAAAGATAAAACAAAAAATGGATCCACCAAAAAAAATATGCTTTTTGTCTTATTTTTTTTCCTTTCATCGGATTTATTTCTTTTATTTCCTACATAATTCCTACAAATTTTAAAGTTGAAAAAGATTCTTTCTTCTTTAACTTTTCCTAACTTTAACCTCTTAAATTGTTTAAATCTTTGGAAGATAAAGAGGCCCTTTTATTACAAAAACTTCAGGATCCACAAAGGGTGAATGAAGCTTTTGCGGTTTTGGTCAAAGATTACAAAGAGAGGCTTTACTGGCATATAAGGAACATCGTAAAAGACCATGATGATACCGATGATATACTTCAAAATACTTTTTTAAAAATTTATAAAAATATTTCTGGTTTTAAAGGAGAAAGTAAACTTTATTCCTGGATGTATCGTATTGCGACTAACGAAGCCATTAATTTTTTAAATAAAAAATCGAAAAAGGTTCATATTTCTTCAGAAGAACTTCAGCAAAGCTTAATAGAAAATTTGGAAAGTGATATTTATTTTGAAGGTGAAGAAATTCAATTGAAGTTACAAAAAGCGATCGCTACCCTACCTGAGAAACAACAGTTGGTATTTAATATGAAATATTTTCAGGAACTAAAGTACAGGGAGATATCAGAAATCCTTGAAACAACAGAAGGTGCTTTAAAAGCCTCCTATCATATTGCGGTAAAAAAAATAGAAGAATTTTTAAAATGTGATTAAACCTTTCTTAAAAAATTTAGTCATATAACAAATGAAAAACAAGAAGATTCCATATAACGCAAAATCTGGTTTTAAAGTTCCACAAAATTATTTTGAGGATTTTGAAGCTAAATTAATGAATGCTGTAACCTCACGGGAACAGGAGAAAAATTTTACAGATAAGCGATTGGAGTCCGGTTTTAAAGTTCCCTCCAATTATTTTGATAATTTAGAAGCTGAAGTTTTACAAAAAACTTCATCAATTTCCCGTAAAGGAAAAGTGATAAATTTTTATGGGCGAAAGGAAACGTTATATTATATAGCGGGGATAGCTGCCGTTTTTATTTTTGTAATATCTACAGTTTTGTTGAAGCCTAAACAATCTCCTCTTTTTACGCTTGATGGAGTTGAGTTGACCACTTTAGAAAATTATATTGACGAAGGATATATTGACATGAACTATAATGAGATCTCTTCTTTTATTTCTGAAGAAGGATATTTTGTAGATCAAATGGTTACTTCAGAAATTAATGATGAGGATGTTTATGAGTATTTAAACGAAACCATGGAAGACCCAGGTTTACTATATGATTATGATTAAAGATCTATGAAAAAAATTATTTTATTACTTATGTTTTTCACTTCCATATTTTCCCTGCAGGCACAGGACAGGGATGATAGAAAGGAACACCGGGAACGTATTAAAGCTTTAAAGGTTGCTTATATCACCCAGGAACTTAGTATGGATCCTCAACTTGCCCAAAAGTTTTGGCCTATTTACAATAATTATGAAAGCAAAAAACTGGAGTTACACCGAAGGGAGCATATAAACCTTGATAATACCGGTTCTATTTCTGAAGCTAAAGCCGAGGAGATGCTTAAGGAATATCTTGATGTAGAAAAAGAGGAATACTTAATTAAAAAGGAACTGTTCCAGGATTTAAAGAAAATATTGACTGCAAGGGAGATAATTAAACTACATAAGCTGGAGTCAGATTTCAATAAGAAATTGATTAAGGAATACAGGGAGAGAAAAAATAAATAGGTTAATAATTGTAATTGTTTGAATTTTTAGAATTGTTATTTATTAATTAGCGTAGAATTCCGGAGGTCAAACTCCGGAATTCTTCTTTATAAAGTATCTTGATCAACATTATTTTTTAAATAAAACTTTGCTGATGTTATTTTTACCTGCCACGTAGGCTGTAGAATCATTCACGAAGCGCAACGTATAAAACTCCTCATCATTTAAAGTCTTCCAGGTCTTACCTTTATCTGGTGAATACGAGATACCTTTTGGTCCCACTGCCACAAATTCATTGGCATCCCTATTAGGTACATATCGAATTCCACTGGTGTATCCGGGATTAACTCCGTTTGAAATTATTGTCCACGTTTTACCACCATCCTCGGTTATTGCAAAGTTATCTTGATTTCCTTCCGGCGTTGTATAATCACCACCGGCAATTACACCTCTTTTTTCATCATAAAAATCCATTGTATAACCTCCTGTTGTAGGAGTTCCTTGATTTAAAGGAGTATCATATACTTTCCACGTTTTGCCTTTATCTGGAGAATGAAAAATTCTTGACCTCATTCCTCCCGAAAGTATCCAGGTGTTATCCCCCTGTATGGCTATATTGGAATTACTTGCTGCAAAAGCAGCTTCTCCTTCTGCAGCTTCGGGAAGATCTTCACAGCTTACTTTTTCCCACGACTTCCCTCCATCCCTGGTAATTAGAATTGACAGGCAGTTTTCTGTCGGGTCCCCCATTGCTATCCCTTCTTTATCATTCCAGAATTCCAGAGCATCATAAAACACCTTATCATTCTCTTCCTTGTATACTAATTCCATTTTTCCATGGTCCCCGGTTTTAAATAACAAAGCTGGATTTCCCACACTTAGCAAAAAGAAATCTTCAGCTGTACTTGCAATTGCCCTAAATTCAGGAACCAGTGAGTCATAAGTCTGCACATTCGTTTTCCAGGAATCTGTAGAAGAATTATACAACCCGTACTTTCCATTTGTTCCGGCGAAAGCCAAATCTTCACCTACAACCTCAATTGCCCGGATACTAATGGAATCATCCAACACTTTAGTTATTTCAATTTCTTGGAATGGAAGGTTTTCCTGCTCGTTTTCTTTTGAACCGCAAGAGGTTATTACTAATACCAGGAATAGCAGAATAAATTTCATAAAATGGGTTTTGGTCAAATATAAATTATTAGCAAACAAAATTAAGTACCTTTGCAGCCATAAATTTTTATTATGCGCTTACACAGAAATCTCGTTTTTGCTACTATTGATGCTCTTTCCGAAATATTTAATGAAGATAAATATGCCGACAAAGTTATTGAAAAGACTTTAAAGCGGGATAAAAGATGGGGATCAAGGGACAGAAGCTTTATAGCAGAAACTACTTATGAAATCGTTAGATGGAAAAGGTTATATGCAGAAATTGCTGAAGTTAAAGCGCCTTATTCAAGAGAAAATCTATTTAGAATGTTTGCCGTTTGGGCAACATTAAGAGGGGTGACTTTACCCGATTGGAAACAAATTGAACCAACTCCTTCCCGCAGGATCAAAGGCAAATTTGACGAATTAAGCCAAATAAGAAAATACCGGGAATCTATTCCAGACTGGATGGATGAAATGGGGGTAAAAGAATTAGGTGAAAATGTTTGGGAAAAAGAAATTCATGCGTTGAACCAGCAGGCTCCTGTAGTATTGAGAACAAATACTTTAAAAATTTCACGGGATCAATTAAGAAGCAAGTTAAAAGACGAAGGAATAACTTCTGAACCTTTAAAAGGATTTCCCGATGCCTTACAACTGGAAGAGAGAGCTAATGTTTTTAAAACAGAAGCCTTTAAAGATGGGAATTTTGAAGTACAGGATGCTTCTTCCCAGTTAGTGGCAAGATTTCTTGAAGTAGAGCCCGGAATGAGGGTGGTCGATACCTGCGCCGGTGCAGGAGGTAAGACTCTTCACATAGCAGCCTTAATGGAAAATAAAGGGCAGATAATTGCTACTGATATTTATGAAAATAAGTTAAAAGAATTAAAGCGACGGGCTAAACGTGCCGGGGCTCATAATATAGATCCGCGTGCTATTGACTCAACTAAGGTTGTGAAAAAGCTTTATGGTACGGCAGATAGGGTTTTAATTGATGCCCCTTGTAGCGGCCTTGGAGTTTTAAGCAGGAATCCTGATGCCAAGTGGAAATTACAACCGGAATTTATTGAAACAATAAAACTTACCCAATCCCAAATTCTGGATCAATATTCCAGAATGGTAAAACCCGGAGGAAAACTGGTGTATGCAACCTGTTCTATTCTTCCTTCAGAAAACCAGGAACAGGTCGAAAAGTTTTTAGCCGGGGAATCGGGAAAGAATTTTAGTTTTGTTAAAGACCAAAAGATCCTATCTTATGAGACTGGATTTGATGGGTTTTATATGGCATTATTGACCAATAAAGGATAATTTTTGAAGCATTTTCAACAAGAAAAATTTGCCTCAAAATTTTATTGAGAGGCATTTATATTCTTATACCTGCAATAGATCTAAAAAAAGAACTAAATAAGCACCTCTCCCCTACTTCCTTCAATTTATCATTTAGGATAAGTTGAAATTTTACTTCAATTCAGGGCGGTCAATATTTATTTAAAATACTACAACGTAAATCCTTGAAAAAATTTCAATACTGCCTTAATCTGGAATTAATTTTAAATTCCATATCGGGAGATTTTTCTTTTAAAATATATTAAATTTGGCTTTCCTAAACCTCTTTAAAAAACGTAGAATGATCCTTTTCTTCGGAACTCAAACCGCTAAAGTTTTTGCAGTACAAACTCACACAGCCCTCTCTGCAGCCGATATTTCTAAGTTAGACTGGCTTTTTGGGGATGCTATGCATCTCAACAAATCTTCACTTTCTGATTTTTTCGTGGGGCCCCGTGCTGCGATGATTACCCCCTGGAGTACCAATGCTGTGGAGATCACCCAAACTATGGGAATAAAAGGAATTATTCGAATTGAAGAATTTCTAAAAGTTGATTCAAAATTTACTGATTTTGATCCCATGCTTTCTCAAAAATACACAGGGTTAGATCAGGAGATTTTTACCGTTAATACAAAGCCCCAGCCGGTTTTGGAAGTAGAAGATATTGCTGCATTCAACAAACAGGAAGGTTTAGCTTTAAATCCTGAAGAGGTAGATTATCTAAATGATCTGGCAAAAAAGTTGGAAAGAAAGTTAACCGACTCTGAAGTCTTTGGATTCTCACAGGTAAATTCGGAACATTGCCGTCATAAGATTTTCAACGGGAAATTTGTAATAGATGGGGAAGAAAAACCTTCCACACTCTTTAAACTCATCAGGAAAACTTCAGAGGTAAATCCAAATGAAATTGTTTCAGCTTATAAGGATAATGTTGCTTTTATAAAAGGTCCACGAGTAGAACAGTTTGCACCAAAATCAGCCGATCGACCTGATTATTATTATACTAAAGATTTCGATTCTGTCATATCGTTAAAAGCAGAAACCCATAATTTCCCTACCACAGTGGAACCATTTAATGGAGCTGCAACTGGCAGTGGTGGTGAAATACGGGACAGGCTTGCCGGAGGGAAAGGTTCTTTACCTCTTGCTGGAACTGCGGTTTATATGACGTCTTATTCCAGGCTTGAAGAGGAAGAAAAGTCATGGGAAAAAAACGTTTCTAAAAGAAATTGGTTATATCAAAGCCCTCTGGATATTTTAATTAAAGCCTCCAATGGTGCCTCAGATTTTGGAAACAAATTTGGTCAGCCTTTAATTACCGGATCTGTTTTAACTTTTGAACACAAAGAGCACGAAAGGACCCTTGGATATGATAAAGTAATTATGCTTGCCGGTGGAATTGGATATGCCAAAGCAGATCAGGCCATAAAAGAATCTCCAAAAAAAGGAGATAAAATAGTGGTTTTAGGAGGGGAAAATTACCGGATTGGAATGGGTGGTGCTGCAGTATCTTCTGCAGATACAGGAGAATTCAGCAGCGGGATCGAACTAAACGCGATCCAACGTTCAAATCCCGAAATGCAAAAACGTGCTGCCAACACCATTCGTGCAATGGTGGAGGCAGATGAAAACACCATTGTATCCATTCACGACCATGGTGCAGGTGGTCATTTGAACTGTCTCAGCGAATTAGTGGAAGACGCGGGTGGACATATTGATCTTGACAAATTACCTGTTGGGGATCCTACTCTTTCAGCAAAGGAGATCATTGGAAACGAGTCCCAGGAACGTATGGGATTGATCATTTCTGAAGAGAACCTGCAGCAAATGAAAAGGATCGCCGAACGCGAAAGAACTCCCCTTTACGCTGTAGGTCAGGTGACCGAAGACAGAAAATTCACTTTTGAGAGTCAGAAATCCGGTGCTAAACCTATGGACCTTGCCCTGGGAGATATGTTTGGAAGTTCTCCAAAAATGGTG
>CAZXEY010000067.1:0-17216 GCA_964639695.1 uncultured Antarcticibacterium sp.
GAGGTGGGCTATACTTTACCTGATTATCGTGGAATTGCAAATCCTTCGGATAATTGTGAATTTGAATGGGTACAAATTCCGGCTCCCGGAACTGTAATTTTTGAAAGCATAATGATAGAATTAAGGGCAACGGATGCATCCGGAAATTATGCCTTTTGTGGATTTATTTTACGTCTTACTCAGGATCAGCCTTTAGAGATTACCTGTCCACAGGACCAGTCGGGAACTTTGGGTGCAAACTGCCAGTTTGAAATTCCGGATTATAAAAATTTCGCTTCTGTCAATAATTCTCAGGCTGCAGTGACTCAAAACCCTCCGGCAGGAACCTTGGTTTCTTCTAATACTTCTATTGTATTAACGGCAACAATGGGAGATGAAACTGATACTTGTGTTTTTCAGTTAAATATTAGTGATGTCACGAATCCTGTTATTACCTGTCCCGGAAATCAATCGGAAACCTATAATTCATCAACGGGATTTATTTTGCCAGATTACCGCAGCCAGGCGACTTTTGCCGATAATTGCGGAACTCCGATTATAACTCAAACTCCTCCTGTTGGAACTGTAATTAATCAAAATACTCAGGTTTCTCTAAAAGCAACCGATTCTTCAGGAAATATCCATGAGTGTAGTTTTACCGTGGCATTATCTGAACAGGTGGTACTTGACATCACCTGTCCTGCGAATCAAACAGGAACATTGGATGCCAATTGCCAATATACGGTGCCCGATTATAAACTGCAGGCCCAGGTTAATAAAGCAGGTGCTACTGTAATCCAAAATCCTCCTGTTGGGACGTTAATATCTTCAAGCACTGTTATTACTTTAACAGCTACTTTAGGAGATGAAACCGATACGTGCGTGTTCCAGTTAATTGTTAGTGATACCACAAATCCTGTAATTGCCTGTCCCGGTGACCAAACAGAAAATTACGATCCTTCTACAGGTTTTTCTTTACCTGATTACCGCGGATTTGCAAATACTTCAGATAACTGCGGAACCCCAGCTATAACTCAAAATCCTCCTGCAGGAACAATTATTAATATAAATACCAGGGTTTTTCTTACTACAACTGATTCTTCCGGAAACAATTCAGAATGTTCTTTTATGGTAAACCTTTCTGAAGATGAGGTTTTGCAAATTTCCTGTCCGGCACCACAAACCGGTAATGTGGGTGAGAATTGTCAATTTACTGTTCCCGATTATAAAGATTTGGCTCAGGTTAACTTTACAGGAGCTCAAATTACACAAGATCCTTCACCAGGTACTATTATTAGTGCCTCCACATCTGTAATTTTAACTGCCACTTTAAATGGAGAATCTGATATATGTTCTTTTGATCTAACACTTGAAGACAATATCGCCCCTAAAGCGGTGTGCGGCCTTGCCTTTGGATACAGACTGGACCAAACCGGAAATCTTACAATTTCAGCTGATGACATTGATGTGGGCTCCACCGATAATTGCGCTATTGTTAGTAAGCAATTGAGCAAAACTACTTTCAACACTTCCAATTTAGGGGATAACACAGTGATTTTAACAGTAACTGATGCTGCAGGAAATTCCGATTCCTGTCAAACGATTGTTACCATCTGGCCCTATGCAGGTTCGGGAGATGAATTTGCCTGCAAAGAAAGATATGTTCTGGATTTAAATGGAACGGGTGCAGCTACCTTAACTGCTCAAATGCTTTATACGGGCAATCCTGGTGGAAGGACTTTTACCTTAAGTAAATCTAATTTTACCTGTGCAGATATAGGGGAAAATAGAATTACTCTTACCTACTCCAATGGCTCTGTAACTAATTCATGTGAAATTATTGTAGAGGTAAGGGATACCATTCCACCTGTAGTAAGTGTGAAAGATATTAGGATAAGCCTAAACGAATCGGGACAGGCAAACATCACGCCGGATATGATCAATAATGGATCTTCTGATAATTGCAAAATTTCAACTTTAAGCCTTAGCAAAACGAATTTTAACTGCAGTAATATTGGAAGAAATGAGGTTGTTCTGACTGTGACTGATATAAACGGAAATTCCGCTGTTGCAACCGCCATAGTTACTATTACAGGAATTTGTTTACCTCCTGTTCCAGATTCAGATTATATATTTATATATCCTAACCCTTCAACTGGGCCCTTTAAAATTGCAACTCCCCGTGATGTGACGATCAACCGAGTGGAAGTCTTTGATTCCCGCGGAAGGTTTGTTGTTTCCAAAGATTTTCCGGATGATGCAAGAATTTATGAAATGGATTTAACCGGGGTGCAGCAGGCAGTTTATTTTTTAAAGTTATATACTTCCGAAGGTATTCAAACACTGAGGGTGATCATGAAAGACTAATCCTAATTTTCAACCGTTTTGGATTTGATGAAATTAATTACTTCCTCAGGAGACACATCGTAATTGAACCAATGAATATCCTTTTCTTTTCGAAACCATGTTAGTTGTCTTTTTGCGAAACGACGGGTGTTCATTTTAATTTCATCCACAGTTTCTTCTAGGCTACACTTGCCTTCTATAAAAGAAAATAATTCTTTGTACCCTACCGTATTAAGAGCATTGTATCTTCTTTTTGAATACAGTTTTTTTGCTTCATCCAGGAGTCCCTGTTCCATCATAATATCTACTCTCCTGTTTATGCGATCATAGATAATTTCTCTAGGTGCTGTTAATCCTATTTTGATATTTTTGAAATTTCGTGCGATTTTTGGCCTGTTTAGGAAAGAAGAAAAAGGTTTTCCGGTGCCTAAAGAAACTTCCAGTGCCCTTATAACCCGGTGAGGATTATCCTGATCCATTCGTGCAAAATATTCGGGATCTACTAACTTCAATTTGATCTTAAGAGATTCAAGCCCTTTTTCTTCAAGAAGTTCATTTAGTTCTACCCGTATGTTTGGATTGATCTCGGGAAATTCATCCAGCCCTTCCAGTAAACTTTTTATATAAAGACCGCTTCCACCAACCAAAATAAGGTATCTATATTTGTTAAACAGCTTTTCTGTGAGTGTCAATGCCTCTTTTTCAAAATCTCCAACAGAATAATCTTCATCAATGGAAATGTGCTGAATGAGATGATGAGGTATGGCCCGAAGTTCTTCGGGGGAGGGTACAGCGGTACCAATATTCATTTCCTGATAAAACTGCCGCGAGTCTCCAGAAATTATTTCAGTTTTAAAAGCTTCAGCTAATTTAATACTTAATGATGTTTTCCCAATCCCTGTGGGACCCACTACACTTATAAGATATTTGTTATTCATTCAGCTTATTTCCGCAGTTATGGCAAAATTCGGCATTGTCTAAGTGCTGGGATTCATTGCAAAATGGACAAACCTGTGTGTTAGTGGGAACAGGTTTGGAGCTTTTGCTAAACTCTGCACTAACTATTCCTGTGGGAACAGCAATAATTCCATAACCGGTAATCATTATTAAAGAAGCAATTAAGCGACCCAAAGGAGTTACAGGAGCAATATCTCCAAATCCCACAGTAGTTAAAGTTACGATACACCAGTAAATGCTAAGCGGAATATTATCAAATCCTCCCGCTTCACCTTCCACCAGATGCATTACAGTTCCTGCGATTATACATATTATAAAAACAGCAAAAAGAAAAACGAAGATTTTTGCTCTGCTATTTTTTAAAGCAGCCATCAATTTATTGGATTCTCCCATGTATCTGGTAATCTTCAATACTCGGAAAATTCTGAGAAGTCGCAAAGCCCGAACAGCAAAAAATAAATTACCTCCCCCAATAAAAAATGCTATGTAGGTAGGAATAGTTGAAAGGAAATCTACAATTCCATAAAAACTGAAAATGTACTTTTTGGGTTTATTTATGGCAACTATTCTCAAAATATATTCAATTGAGAAAAGTATGGTTATGATCCATTCAGCAAGATAAAATTCCCAGTAGTACTTGGCATTTAAATCGGCAATACTTTCAAGCATCACAAGGATTATACTTAAAAATATTAAGAACATAAGAGCTACATCAAACAATTTACCGGCAGGGGTATCGGCCTCATAAATTATTTCATGAAGTTTAAATTTCCAACGCGGCATTGTTTTTTCTTCCAAGCTTCTCTACTTTATTTTCAAATTTAAACCTTTTCTCTCATTACAATCAAGGATTGAGATTGTACTTCTGTAATAGAATCGAAAAATGTTTTTAAATAGGGATAAAAACCAGATGAATAAATAGAATGTGGAAAGGTTATTCTTAAATGAACAGTCACATTGTTTTCATCAACCTGTTGGGAGATAAACTGAAGAGAGCCACCGTTATCGGGAAGGCGTAGCAATTTTTGCTGAGGTAACTCTGCTACCTCAAAATTCTTTGGAACCTGAATATTTATACTGTACAAATAAGAATCTTTAAACCCAAAATCTACGGGATATTGTCTTTCTGTTTGAATAAAAGGATTTTTATCAAAAAAATTAAAACTGAAAGGATTGAGATATATGATATTATTAATTGCCTGAGATTCATTTACAAGAACGTACTTCAATCGCAGAGCTTCCTCTATTTCCTCCTTATTACTTACAACTGTAGTTAATGACCGGGTGAATTTAGCAGGGGAGGAGACGGAGGAAAATATTTGATCATCAGTAAGTTTCTCGATCATATCTCTGGTGCGCAGGGCATGATAACCGGTATATATGTGTACAGATTTTCCAATTGAGGTACCATCGGGATTTACCTGTATTGAATCCTGGTAGATTATGCTGGATAATCCTGTAGGTTCAATATTAATCCAGGAACTTCCGTTATCAAAATCCAACAGCCTTCCATATTGGTTTAAACTTCTAAATGGTACATCCCCAAAATTTAGGTTTTTCTCGGTTGCATCCACCAAATACTTTTTTCCTTCTACTTCTACCTGTAACATAATATAATTAAACTCACTAAGAACAGGATAAAGTTTGGTAGGTAAACCATTAGCCCGGGTTGAACTAATTACAGGTAAGACTTTATAGCCTTGTTCCTCAAAAATGTTATGAAGAAGGATATTGATGGAGGAGACGTTTCCAGTTTTGTTTTTTAATAGGTCCTTAAGATCATCTTCTCTAAAAATGTTATAATCTCCTGTCCATTTATAATTCGCTTTAACAAAATTGTAAATTTCTTTTGCTTTAGAAAGATCATTAGTTTTTTGCCTTAATTCTTCCGGTAAAAGATCTTTAACCAGAGAAGTTTTCTTTAGCTGCCTGCCTATTCCTTTTTCATATTTTAATTCCCTATCAACATCCTTCCAGGTTTTAGTGAATTTATTCACACTCCCATCCAATTGAGTTATCTGCATAAGTTCATAATCAATCCTGGAAACAAAATTAAATCGGGAGCTTAAATAAGGTTCTTCTGTAAACGCCGGAATGTTTTTGATTTCATAAAGAGAAACAAGGCAATCTCCTGGACTTTGAGCTCCTTCAGGTTGGAAGCATCTCTTTTTAACCTCGGTTTTAGAGGTAGTTAAAGCTAATTCTCCCGTTTTTTTAATATTATAATTAAAATTTCCGGGGATCTGGGTTTTATAACCGCTGTAAATTTTAGGTATTTCGTCCTGGAACCACCAGGGTTCAAAATTAAAAATAAAAGGAGATTCTTTTTCATAGGAAAATACCAACACAGCTCCTTTAGATAAATTAGGAAAGGTAAATTTTACCAGGTCATAAGTTTCATTTTCTTCTGTATAAACCTGTGAAGGAAGCAATTTGGTTTCTTTTTTAAAACCATTTTCCAGTGTAAACGTGGATGCCTGCAGTTTGCTTAATTTTTCCTTTTTACTTGTTTGGAGAGATTTATGAAGCCTTATCTGGATGTTAGCATGCTCATAACCTTTTTCGTTAAGAATTTTAATCTTTGCAGTATAATCGGTTAGTAAATTATTATAGCCAATTTCCTGAAAACGGCTATATCCTTTTTCGTAAATGTAGAGGGCATTGGCAGTAGAATCCCTGCTATAGGTTGTAGCTGTGAGATCACCGCCTGTGACGTTCTCATCGCTGCTGTTGTATGCTTCCTGAGCAAAAAGGGAAATCGAAAAAAGGAAATAAATAGAGAGAAGGGGTAGAAATCTATTCATGGGTTGATAATTGAATTATTTTTAATCTGTTGTTTCTCCTCAAATAATTTTGAATGATATGCCGGGTGTCCCGGTCATTTTTCATTGGGGTAATTATTGAGCGTACAATATCAATATTATTTAATTGATAATTCAAATTAAAATATCCAATTCCTTTAAATTCTCCTTCTTCAACCAGAAGCGCGCTTTTTTCGCCAAGATCACGGCCACGGTCAATTACGAGCATATTTGCATCCCTGTAACTATACTTTTCAATCATCTCTGTGACTCGGGAATTGTATTCTAAAGGAGTTTCGGCCTTAATACAGGCTCCTTTACAGGATTTTATCGTATAGCTAAAGCAGGTTCCTTTTCCATTTTGTAATCCCGTTAATTTTTCACAAAGCTGGAAAGACTCTACTATATTTTGAAGTACACTTTTTGCCTGTTGTAAACCATTAAAAGTAGTAATATTCTTTTTCCTGGCATCAGCTTTATCAATAGTAAGTGTTATATAACCATTCTCGTCGACAGACTGATATAAAGCGTAATTAAAAATTGATTTTCGGGAGATCTTATTGTATTTAGGTTTGTTTAATTTAATCTCTTCGTTTTCTTTCAATAAGGCAATAAGTTCATTCCCTGTAGCTTCAAAACGAACTGATGCTACTTCTTTTTGAACCTGTTTAGATTTATGGTGGTCGCTGGTAAAATGTTGATTTACCCTTTTCCGGATGTTTTTGCTTTTACCAATAAATATGATTTCTCCTTCCTTATTGTGAAGATAGTAAACTCCGGTAACTGAGGGCAAGTCGTCCAGTATACGCACCAATTTGGTATCCATTTGAAGCAAAGGTTCACTCTTTACAGATTCTTTCAGGATCGTTTTTGAAGTGTCCTTGGCCAGTAACATTTTAAAAAGCTTAACAGTAGCCTGGGCATCTCCACTGGCACGATGCCTGTCACTAAGAGGAATACCCAATGCTCTTACCAGTTTTCCAAGACTGTACGATGCCTGGCCCGGTATAAGCTTTTGTGCAAGTTCTACAGTGCAAAGGGTATTCCGTTCAAAATCATACCCTAAACGGCGAAATTCTAACCTTAGGATCCTGTGGTCGAATTGGGCATTGTGAGCTACTAAAACGCAATCCTGCGTTATTTCAACAATACGCTTTGCAACCTCATAAAATTTAGGTGCGCTACGCAGCATTTCATTATTTATTCCCGTTAAGCCAACTACAAAAGGTTGTATAGGCTGCTCGGGATTCACAAGGCTTATAAATTGATCAACTACCTTTTGCCCGTCAAATTTATAAATGGCAATTTCAGTAATACCTTCTTCATTAAATTTTCCACCGGTAGTTTCTATGTCTAAAATTGCGTACAACTATCTATCTTATTATTTTTTAATTACGATCTCCAAAAATGGAACTTCCAATCCTTATCATATTACTCCCGCATTCAATCGCAACTCTGTAATCTCCACTCATTCCCATAGATAGAACGTTGAAATTTTTAAATTCTTTCTTAATGTCGTCAAACACAGATTTTAATTTCAGAAATTCTTTTTTTACCTGCTCCATATCTTCGGTAAATGTTGCCATTCCCATGAGTCCCACTATCTCGACATTCTGAAATTTTTTATAAGCAATGGAATCCAGAATTTCCTTTGCTTCTTCAGCACTTATACCAAATTTAGTGTCTTCTTCAGCAATTTTTATCTGAAGCAGGCATTTAATGATCCGGTTATTTTTTTTGGCTTCTTTATTAAGTTCCTTCAATAGTTTTAAACTATCTACAGCATGAACCAAACTCACAAATGGTGCCATATATTTCACTTTGTTCCGCTGCACATGGCCAACCATATGCCATTCAATATCTTTAGGAAGTTCCTCCCATTTGGAAGTCATTTCCTGGATTTTATTTTCACCAAATATCCGCTGGCCCCCTTCGTAAGCTTCCAGAATATCCTCTTTAGGTTTGGTCTTTGATATCGCTACCAGCGTAACATTTTCTCCTGCTTCCTTTTTAAATTTTTTAATATTTTCTGAAATATTCATGTTTTAAATTTAAGGAATTGACATTTAATGAGAAGAGATTCTGGCTTTTTAAAATTCGTAAATAGTTAGACCGCTTCTTAGCTTAGGTTCGATATAGGTGCTTTTTGGTGGCATGGTAAGGCCTTCATCTGCTACCTTTTTAATTTCTTCAATGTTTAGAGGAAGCATACCAAAACCAACGGCAAAATTACCACTATCCACCTGTGATTTTAATTCAACAAGATCATTTTTTCCATGGACATAAGAAATCCTGGCATCTTTTCTCAAATCCTGGATCCCCAATAAAGGTTTCAATATCTTTTCGTAAAGGATGAAGGTATCCAGGGAACTTAAAGAATTCTGAAAATCATATTTTGTCTTCCGTAAATAAAGAGAATAAAATTCTCCTCCCAAATACATATTAAAATGGTGTTTTTTGGAAGGATAATAAGCCTCATAACCCCGGTTCTCAATCCTGAAATCCTCGTCAAGCTGCATTAAGAATTCTTCCTTACTCCATCCATTAAGATCTGTTATCAACCTGCTGAATTCGTAGATCTTCAATTTACTTTCGGGAATTAAAAAACTCATAAAATAATTGTAAGATTCCTCTCCTGTATGATTAGGATTGGAAGCTTTAGATTCCTGAGCTAAAATATAAGAGGATGCACTTCGATGATGACCATCGGCTATGTACAATGTATTCATTTGCCCGAATTCGTTCCTGATTTTTTCTTTTGAAGCAGCATCTTTAATTTTCCACAGGTAATGTGTTTCTTTATTATGTGTGGAAAATTCATATTCGGGGCTTTGTTTTTCAACTTCCGAAATGATGGTGTCAATGACAGGTGAATCGGGATAGGTGAGGAGTACAGGCTCGGTATTAAAGCCTACCACCTTTAAATATTCCTTGAACATTACCTCTCTGTCAGCCAAGGTATCCTCGTGTCGTTTTATATAATTATTTTCATAATCCTCTACACTGGCAGCCGCAATTATTCCTAAAAAACAATCATCACGGGTGATTAATTTATACACGTAGTAGGAAGGTTCTTCATCCTGAATAAAAACGTTATCCTCTTTAAATTCCTCATAACGGTTCTTTACCAGTTGAAATCGTTTTTCCCCGGTAATTTCCTGTTGGAATTTATAACCAGGATTTATGATATGAAGGAATGAATACGGATTATAATCGAGCTGTGCCGTTAATTCGCCACTACTATAATCTTCATAAGGCCTTGAAGCCACAAGACCGGCTTTATCCCGCGGGGGACGTACCGCTTTGAAAGGGCATATTTTCACCAATGTTTCCTTTTTTCTGAAAATGAAAATTACTTTGCAAACTGGCGTGATACTGTTTCAGCCTTTCTATTTTCAGAATAATCATAAAATCCTTCCCCAGATTTAACTCCTAGTTTTCCTGCTCTTACCATATTGCTTAAAAGTGGAGATGGAGCGTATTTTGGATTCTTAAACCCATTATACATCACTTCCAAAATAGAGTGACAAACATCAAGCCCAATAAAATCGGCTAACTGCAGCGGTCCCATAGGATGGGCCATTCCAAGTTTCATTACTGTGTCAATTTCATATACACCGGCAACTCCATTGTATAGGGTTTCAATGGCTTCATTGATCAATGGCATTAAGATCCTGTTAGCAACAAACCCGGGGTAATCGTTTACTTCCACCGGAATTTTATCAAGATTTTCAGCCAGTTTCATGATAGTTTTAGTGACTTTATCGCTGGTATTGTAACCTCTTATAATTTCAACCAATTTCATTAAAGGAACAGGATTCATAAAATGCATTCCTATTACTCTGCCAGGATTAGAAACTTCTGCCGCTATTTGGGTAATGGATATAGAAGAAGTATTGGTTGCAAGTATGGTGTCTTCAGAACAGTTGGAATCCAGCTGCCTGAATATCTGAAGTTTTAATTTTTCATTTTCTGTAGCTGCTTCTACAACGATATCTACATTTTTAACGCCCGAAGGAATATCGATATGAGTAGAAATATTATCCAGGGTAGATTTTTTATCGGCTTCAGTAATTTTTTCTTTGGCTACCATTCTGTCAAGATTTTTCGTAATGGTATCTACTCCCTTTTGAAGACTTTCCTTTGAGATATCTACTAAATGTACCTTGTGGCCAAATTGAGCAAAAGTATGTGCGATTCCATTACCCATAGTTCCTGCTCCTATTACTGCTATTTTTTTCATTTTATATTTTTTTCCGGCTTGTAAGTAGCCATTATTAAACGTTTTTTACTTTTTAAAACTTTCAATTACCGCGTTGGCAATTCTTAAAGCTTCTGCTCCCTGTTCCAAGGTAACAATGGGAGTGGTATCGTTATTTATTGCATCGGCAAAAGTTTCCAGTTCATCAAGAATGGCATTACTTTCCCCAACTTTTGGATTATCAAAATAGATTTGCTTTTTAACACCTTCAGCATTTTGAAGGATCATTGCAAAATCATCCGGATTCTCGGGTACATCCTTCATTTTTACCACTTCACATTTTCTTTCAAGAAAATTAACAGAAATGTATGCGTCTTTCTGAAAGAACCTTGCTTTTCTCATATTTTTAAGGGAGATCCTGCTGGCGGTAAGATTTGCTACGCAACCATTTTCAAATTCTATCCGGGCGTTGGCAATATCGGGTGTATCGCTAATGACTGAAACTCCACTGGCATTTATATTTTTAACCTTAGAATTTACAACACTAAGAATCACATCAATATCGTGGATCATAAGATCCAAAACTACGGGAACATCGGTACCGCGGGGATTAAATTCTGCAAGCCTGTGAGCTTCAATGAACATTGGATGCTCTATTTTTTCAGCTACTGCTTTAAAGGCGGGATTAAAACGCTCTACGTGGCCAACCTGCCCTTTTACCTTATGTTCTTTGGCAAGGTTGATTAATTCTTCTGCTTCTTTAAAATTGCTCGTTATTGGTTTTTCTATGAACAAATGTTTTCCTGAAGTTATAATTTGTTTTGCAACATCGTAATGGGAAATAGTAGGAGTAACAACATCTACAACATCTGCGGCGTGAATTAATTCTTTAACGGAATGAAATCTTTTGTAGCCAAAATCTTTTTCAATTTTTGCGGCAACTTCTTCGTTGCCGTCATAAAATCCTATAAGTTCATATTTTGAAGATTGCTGGAGCAGTTTTAAATGGATTTTACCCAGGTGTCCCGCGCCAATCACAGCAGCTTTTAGCATTATTTTTACGTTTTGAACAAAAATAACATTTCTAACCTAAAGCCAATATTAATTTGGAAGCAAATAAGTTAGGTCAACCGTTAAATAATATTTAAAACTATACTTGAAGCCTTTCATTTCTTTAGTTATTTTTACCTTCTTAAAGAGTTACAACCGTGTTAAAGGATACATTAAAACATAAAGGAAAGAGACAGCAACTGGCAGCTGTAGTTGAGGCAAAAGGCGTTAAAGATAAAAAGGTACTGGAAGCGATAAAAAAAATCCCGAGACACCTTTTTATGGATAGCAGTTTTGAGGATCACGCTTACCAGGATAAACCATTCCCCATTGCTGCAGATCAAACTATATCGCAGCCCTATACGGTTGCTTATCAAACCGAACTTTTAAAAATATCCAAGGGAGATTCTGTTTTGGAAATAGGAACCGGGAGTGGCTATCAAACTGCTGTTTTATGCGAATTAGGAGCAAAAGTCTACAGTATTGAGCGACAGCAGGAATTGTATAAAAAGACGAAATTATTTCTTTCAAAAATTGGTTACCGGCCGAAATTTTTGAGCTTTGGTGACGGCTATAAAGGGTTACCTGAATATGCACCTTACGATAAGATCATTGTTACTGCAGGAGCTCCCTTTGTTCCAAATCCTTTACTTGGCCAGTTAAAAATTGGAGGCCGCCTGGTTATTCCGGTTGGTGAAAAAGTGCAGGTGATGACCCTATTTATTAGAAAATCTGAAAAAGAATTTGAAAAAAAGGAATTCGGTGATTTTCGGTTTGTTCCTCTTTTGGAAGATAAAAATTAGAAAATCCTGTTTCTGTTTTCTAATTCTTCTGAAGTTATTCCAAAATACCTAAAAATTTAAGTCCGAAGATAAAAGCCCCTTCCCGTTGACCTTCAAATTCAGATATTACATAATCCAGTCTTAGCAGACGATATTTTCCGAAGCCAAGGTTATCAAGGCCCACCGAATATTCAGTATAAGGCTTATTATCTTCAGTAGAAAGAAAATGAGCCCCTAAAACAAGGTTATAGTTGAGCTGATTAATCCCTGGAATTTTACCGAGTATCCATCCTTTAAAATCCTGTTCCATGTGTCCCTCGAAATAATTTTTATTGGTGCTAAGGGCGTAGTATGGCAACAAGTGAAATCCATTTAAGTAACTACCATTTCCAATTCGGGTCTGGTTTCCATTGAAGTGCTGGTAATCGATAAACGAAATTCCTTCACCATTCAAAAAAGTGCCTGCTTTTAAATTATAGGAAAAGGTCCCTTTGTTCCTTAAAGAAATATCCTGTCTTAAAGAAGCACGAAATTGATCATAATTATATTCCCGTACATTAGAACCAAATCCCTTTTCGTAGGCAAGGTATAGGGTTGGATATTTATTGGATGAGATGTTAAATTTCCCATCGGGGTAACTCATATACTCCTGCGCAAAATCAAACCTTCCGGTTAAATTTAATTTATAAATGGAATGCTCCACAAAAGGAGCAGATCCAAAATTTTCAGGTTGTAAAGGATTATTTGATGTATAATTTCTGGATTCAAGATTTCTCCAGGTTTGATCTGTAGTATTAAACAAGGGCTTACGGTTTTCATAACCCCCATTGGAAACCAATCGAAAACCGTTGAAAATTTCCTGCTGCCAACCTACCTCCACAAATTTCCGCTCAAAAATTTTCATGAAATTTCTTTCGTACAACAAAGTAGAAACATCATTTGTTCTTTCTGAAATAGGACCATTCCTGTTGATTTGTGTTGTTGTTACACCACCTGTAATTGTGAGAATAGGTTTGGAAATATTATTGAATTTCTTTTGGAATCCTCCTGATACTCTTAGTTTATCATCACTAAATCCATAATTGAAGCGGGTAAAGATCCTCCAGTATTTACTAAAATCATCATCAAGATTTCTTCTGTAACCTATTTGGACAGAGGTATTCCAACCCTGTACCGTATTAAAATGAGTATTAAAAAGAGGAGAATCGATATTAAAGTATTCTTTCTTGTAGGAATTGCTGTAGCTGTAACCAAAAAGGAGATCTGATATATTGAACCGGTTGCTCACATTATCAATGGAGTCCAAATATTTTTTTGATTTTCTTACTACCTGTATACTGTCTTTCCTGGCGTAGTCCTGGATTTCTTCTGAAGTCAGAGGCACCGGGCGTACAGTTTGCCAGTAGACAGAATCTTTTTTATTGGCAGCATCTCCAAACGACAGTACTTCCCGGGAGAACGTATTTTTAAAATCGGGTGAAAAATTGTAGTTGCTGTAGACGGCGGTAAATCTCCCATCGCCGGATACACCAAACATTGCAAAACTGAAATCTACAGTTTGTGAGATTTTGATCCAGAAATTATTTTCTTCAGAATACTTGAAGTTTTGAGTAAATTTTAGTTTTTCGATTGGTGGAACCTGGATAGCCTGACCGGTAGTATTTAATTCTGCTCCAAAAATTTGCCAGGAATCTTCAACAATGTAAATATATCCTGAAAATACCCGGTCTTTAGGCCTTTTAGGTGTTACTTCTATTTTGTTGATCAATTGGCCATGATCACTGTAAAAAACTCCGTCAAGACGGTAATCATAATAATTAAAAGCGTAGTCGGCTATAGGTGAAACTATATCTGCATTTATTTCAACCGTATTTTTATAAAATGAAAAGTCCGATTCCTGGGCCGAATTTAAACTGAAACCATTGTCATTTCCGCTTACCTTCGATGCAATTATTTTTTCTTTAAAATCATCGGGTGCCCTGTAATTGATTTCTGAAATTGTTTCACTAAGATAGATAATCCCGCTCCTTGTGGAGTCAAGCCCACCGCCAAGATCACCTACTTCCTGGCCTAAAATTTTCTTTGGCATGTTCTTAATTCTCCACAATCCCCTGGAGTAATAATCTGCAGTATATTTTTCAATTTTTGCTAGGTTTTTTTCCCTTTGTGCTATGGCATTTCTTATTATTTTATTAGCCGGATTTTCACCCGCCTTCACTGTTATCTCATCGAGATTTGTGGTTTCTGAGGTTAAAGAAACATTCAGGACAAAAGGAAATTTATCTACTTCTACTTTTCTGCGAACGGCTTCATAACCCAAAAATTGAAATACGAGATCATAAGTTCCCGGTTGAGATACTTTTAGTTCGTAGTTACCATCTTCATTTGTAGTTGTGCCCTTTGTGCCATCTTGTGTATAGATATTAACGTATGGTAAAGGTTCTTTAGAAGTGTTGGTAACAGTTCCGGTAATTTGAGAAAAGCAGTAATTAAAGCTTAGGAGTAAAAAAATAAGAATTCGCAGTCTTCTTGCCATTAAAAAAATTTTGGACAAAGTAAAGCTATTTATCGATAATCCTTTTGAATTCTGTCTAATCGTCTCTTACTTTCTCTGTCCTTAATGGTTTCGCGTTTGTCGTATAATTTTTTTCCTTTTGCCAAAGAGATCTGGAGTTTGGCAAGACCACGATCATTAATAAACAAACGCAGTGGAATAATTGTGAGTCCTGAGTTCTTAACTTCTTTTTCCAGTTTTTTTAATTCCTGCCGTTTTAAAAGAAGCTTTCTCTCGCTTTTGGGATTGTGATTAAAGTGCGTTGCATGGGAATATTCTTCAACATGCATATTGATGACAAATAATTCATTATTCTGAAATTCGCAAAAACTTTCGGCAATAGAAGCTTTTCCCTCCCGGATAGCTTTTATCTCTGTACCTGCCAGTTGAATACCGGCGATATACTTATCAAGTATTTCATACTCGAACTTAGCTTTACGATTTTTTATGTTGATATTATTCTTCATAGATGCACAAAAATAGCAAGGTTTCTTTAGAATGAAGTATAATGAATATCTAAATTTAATCCCGAAGCGACTGAAATAAGTGATAAAAACCTTATTCATCAATATGTTTGGGAAATTTAAACCCTAATTCTTCACATTTTATTACATTTGAGACCTTTATTTGCCCTATGAAATATTATACTTTACTGGTTATTTTAATGTTTTTTGCCTCCTGTGAAAATGATAAAGAAAAAGATGTTGCGCAGGAAATTGTTGATAAAGCAATTGAACAGGCGGGAGGAGAAAAATACAGGAAAGCAACCGTTTATTTTAATTTTAGAGGAAACAGGTATAAAAGCAGCCGCAATGGAGGTGAGTTTCACCTTGAAAGACTTGTAGTTGATTCTTTAGGAGTTTCGTATAAAGATGTTGTAAGCAATACAGGATTTCAAAGGTTTGTAAACGATACCTTGATCACCATTCCTGATTCGACTATGATAAGGCTTAGCGGCAGTGTTAACTCTGTCCATTACTTTGCACATTTACCTTACGGCCTAAATGACAGGGCCGTTAAGAAACAATTAGTTGGAGATGCAGTTATTGAAGGAGAACCTTATCACCAGTTACGGGTGACTTTCCAGCAGCAAGGTGGAGGAGCAGATCATCATGACGAATTCATGTACTGGATCCATAAAGAGAATAATACTATAGATTATCTTGCTTATAAATTCCACGTAAATGAAGGGGGAATTCGTTTTAGAAAAGCTTACAATCCCCGTACAGTAGAAGGATTACGATTTGTTGATTATCACAATTATACTATTGAAAACTTTAATACAAAACTTGAAGATCTTGATGAGTTGTATCAAAAAGGAAAACTTGAACTTCTTTCTACTATTGAAACTGAAGATGTAAAAGTTGAATTAAAAAAATAAAAACAAACCCCGGATTTTTTCCGGGGTTATGTTTTTTAAAGATTGAATTTTTTCTGATAATTGGCAATTGCCTTTTCAAGATCTTCTTTATTTTCCTGAAAAGGAATATGCCCTCCTTTATTTGCCCAAACTAATACATTTGGAAATTTTACTCCTTTGTAATGTTCAGGTCCTACCATCCAGTCTTTTACTCCATAAAAGAATAAAACCGGGATTTTCACATTGGCAGTGGAAGGTTTAAAATTTTTCCAGTACTCTTTATAGGAGAAAGCCGCACTTCCATAGCTGTAATTCCAATTAGGAAAATTATCGTAAGTAGCATTCATTATTGCCTCCTGGCTTTTGTCTTTATAAGCCATCTTCCAAAACAGATCTTTTTCCCGAAGTTGAGAAATAAGGTAGTTCATTCTATCCATTAAAGGAATGGTATCATTTGCACAGGAAGGAGTGTCTTTCAAGCCCAGGAATTCAGCTGCTTTGGGACTCCAGCTTTCACAAAAGCTTTCGTTGATGTCCAATGTGCAATTAACCATGATCATACCTTTAATAGCGTCTGGATAATTTTCATAATATCCCATTTGTAAAATTCCTCCAAACGAATGGCCAAGAGTAACCCATGAATCAATTCCCAGCTCTTTCCTCACTTCTTCAAAGTCCAGAGTTAATCTTTTAAGGGAATAATCTGCATTTTTAGCGCTGGATGATCTTCCCACACCTCTTTGATCCAGGTAAATTACTTTGTAATGCTTCTCTAAATCTGCTCCAAAGAACTTTTCAACCCAGTAACTTCCCGAACCCGGACCTCCATGTATATATAATAAAGGTGTTCCCTCTCCTTTTACGTTTATATAAAGCTCCACACCGTCAGAAGTCTTAATTGTTTTTTCCTGAGATCTAACCGAAAATGAGATTAGAATAAAAGCAATAGTTATAATTTTAAATTTCATATTATTAATGATTTATAATGGTAGTGTATCTATTTTAAAGAACCAGGGAAATTAAATTTTGTTACACTTTAGCATAGAAAATTAAGTCCATTTTCAGGCTTTGCAGCTACTTTCGCAGGTTTTTGTAATATCCTCTTTTTGGATTAAAACGGTATTTGAATCATTACCTGTCCATTTCTCCATGACTTCAGGGGCTGGTTTTGCGTTTATTCCTTCTC
>CAZXEY010000068.1:0-17073 GCA_964639695.1 uncultured Antarcticibacterium sp.
TGACGGCGGAGAATGGCTTAAAGGAGCAGGACAATTTAATTTGCTTGAGGCAATCCCCGAGGAAATGTGGGATCAGCTGGAAGCAATGATCCGCTCCAAAAAGGAAAAATCCTGATCACCAGTACTTCCTGAAACCATAAAGGCCGATTATAAAGATTTAAAGCTTTATAATCGGTTTTTATGTATAAGCTGTTAACAAAATCATTTCATAAACCTGTAATTAATTGTATTTTTACCTTTTAAAACCAAGTATAATTAATGGGTAAAATCATTGCTATTGCAAACCAAAAAGGAGGTGTTGGAAAAACAACTACTTCAGTTAATCTGGCGGCTTCCCTGGGAGTTCTTGAAAAGAAAGTTTTATTAATTGATGCTGATCCGCAGGCGAATGCGACTTCAGGATTGGGAATAGATGTGGAACAGGTGGAGTTGGGAACGTATCAACTTCTTGAACATTCCGCCAAAGCAGAAGAAGCAATAATTAAAACCAGTTCTCCTAATCTTGATATCATACCCTCTCATATTGACCTGGTCGCTATAGAAATAGAACTTGTAGACCAGGACGAAAGAGAATATATGCTTAAAAAAGCAATTAGTCACCTTAAAGAAAGCTATGACTATATCTTAATAGACTGTGCCCCTTCCCTGGGTTTGCTTACTTTAAATGCCTTAACAGCCTCAGATTCTGTTATTATTCCCATTCAATGTGAATATTTTGCCTTGGAAGGATTAGGAAAATTGCTGAATACGATAAAAAGCGTTCAGAAAATACACAACAAAGATCTTGATATTGAAGGATTGCTGCTAACCATGTATGACTCCAGGCTGCGGTTATCCAACCAGGTAGTTGAGGAAGTACAGAAACATTTTAACGAGATGGTTTTTTCTACAATCATTCAGCGAAATGTACGTTTAAGTGAAGCCCCCAGTTATGGGGAAAGCATAATTAATTATGACGCTGCCAGTAAAGGCGCGACAAATTATTTGAGCCTTGCGCACGAAATAATCAAGAAAAACTCTTAGAAAATGGCGAAAGCTACAAAGAAGCAGGCACTTGGACGCGGACTTTCTGCATTGCTGAAGGATCCCGACCAGGATATTAAATCTGCTGAAGATAAAAATGCCGATAAACTGGTAGGACATATTGTAGAACTGGAACTTACTTCTATTGAAGTAAATCCATTTCAGCCCAGGACCAGCTTTAACGAAGAATCGTTAAGGGAATTAGCTTCTTCTATTAAAGAATTGGGCGTGATCCAGCCAATTACGGTAAGAAAACTGGAATTTAACAAATACCAGCTGGTATCGGGAGAAAGAAGGTACAGGGCATCGAAATTAATTGGCCTTGAAACCATTCCAGCATATATTAGGATTGCCAATGACCAGGAATCCCTGGAAATGGCGCTTGTTGAAAATATACAGCGACAGGATCTCGATCCTATAGAAATAGCCTTATCCTATCAACGCCTTATTGATGAAATCAACCTTACCCAGGAACAGCTAAGTGAAAGGGTTGGTAAAAACAGATCTACAATTGCCAATTACCTGAGATTACTTAAACTGGATCCAATAATTCAAACGGGGATGCGTGACGGATTTGTTTCCATGGGACATGGCCGGGCATTGATAAATGTAGAGGATCCTCAAATACAACTGGATATCTACGAAAAGATCCTGGAGAGATCATTATCTGTAAGGGATACTGAAAAGCTGGTGAGAGAGTTGAGCAACGGTAAATCTACTCCTACACCTGAGAAAAATAAGCCGGGTGTTTCCAATGAAATTAAAAAGGGAATTAAGGAATTTTCAGAATATTTTGGAACCAAGGTTGACATAAAAGCAACTTCAAAAGGCAAAGGGAAACTTATTATTCCTTTTTCTTCCGAAGAAGATTTCAGGAGGTTAAAAAAACTAATACAAGGTGAGGCTTAAAAATATCCTTTGGGCTGTATTCATTTTATTAGCCTCTCAAAAAATTTCAGCCCAGGAGGATCTTGGTATTGAAGCTGCAGATACAGTTCTAGTTGAAACCCCCAGTTATAAACCTTACGACCCCTTAGCCCCTGCCCGTGCTGCTTTCTATTCAGCAATTCTTCCGGGACTTGGGCAAGCCTACAATGGTAAATACTGGAAGATCCCATTGGTATACGCAGGGATAGGCACGGGTATTTACTTTTACATTAGTAACGACGAACAATACGACAGGTACCGCATTGCCTATAAAAGAAGGCTAGCGGGATTTGAAGATGACGAATTTTTTGGAAGGGTAACAACAGATGGATTAATACGCGGTCAAAAATTTTACTCAAAAAATAAGGAGATTTCTATTTTGGTAACAGCAGGATTTTATATTTTGAATATAATTGATGCTAACGTAGATGCGCATTTGCGACAATTCAATGTGAGCGAAGACCTATCTTTGAAACCCAGTATGGATATTGATGAATTTACCGGAAGAGCGGGATATCGGCTAACTTTAAATTATAGTTTTTAAACTGAAATTCAAACTCTTCAAGATTTAATCAGCATAAAATTTTACTTATGAAAATAGCACTTTTAGGATACGGAAAAATGGGTAAAACCATTGAAAGGATTGCTGCGGAAAGAGGGCACGAAATAGTTCTAAGAATTACGGAAAATATTGAGAAATATGATCTTTCAAAAGCAGATGTTGCCATAGATTTTAGTATCCCGAAAGCAGCATTTGGAAATATAAGTTACTGCCTTAAACAACACGTTCCCGTAATTAGTGGAACCACGGGCTGGTTAACCGATTATGAAAAGGCTGTTGAATTATGTAAAAAAGAGAATTCCGCATTTCTTTACGCCTCTAATTTTAGCATAGGTGTAAATCTTTTTTTCGAGCTAAACCAGAAGCTTGCGAAGCTAATGAACGGTTTTAAAGATTATTCTGTGGAAATTGAAGAGATCCATCATATCCAGAAACTGGATGCCCCCAGCGGAACAGCAATAACCCTCGCACAGCAGATCATAGCCAACAGCTCGAAGAAAGGGTGGCAATTGGATACAGCGGGTGAAGATGAGATTCCAGTGATCGCAAAAAGAGTAGAAGATGTTCCGGGAACACATTCAGTAATTTATAAATCTGAAGTGGATTTGATAGAAATAAAGCATGTAGCTAATTCCCGGGAAGGTTTTGCATTGGGAGCTGTCATTGCTGCAGAATGGATTAAAGATAAATCAGGAGTATTTTCAATGAAAGACGTTCTTTCTAATTTGGCCTAATAATTTGTAACGGTATAAGGGAATTTTATACCAATACCCTAAAGATTACTACATATGACAATTACCCAATGGCTTTTGTTTATTCTTGCTGTTCAAATCATTCATTTTTTAGGAACCTGGAGATTATATCAAAAAGCCGGAAGAAAAGCCTGGGAAGCGGCAATTCCCGTTTATAATGCCGTTATTTTAATGAAGATTATAAACCGGCCTTGGTGGTGGGTTATTCTTTTGTTTATTCCTATTGTTAACCTCATTATGTTCCCGGTTATTTGGGTAGAGACCATTAGAAGCTTTGGCCGTAACAGCACCTGGGAAACTTTTCTTGTTGTTATAACCCTTGGCTTTTACATCTACTATGTAAATTATGCGTTGGATGTAAAATATATTGAGGATCGCAGTTTGCAACCTAAGACAGCAGCGGGAGAATGGATAAGTTCTATACTTTTTGCAGTTATTGCAGCTACTCTTGTACATACATACCTAATTCAGCCATTCACCATTCCCACCTCCTCTCTTGAAAAGACCTTACTGGTTGGAGATTTTCTTTTCGTGAGCAAATTCCATTATGGTGCGAGAACCCCGTTAACGGCAGTAGCTTTTCCTATGGTTCACGACACCATCCCGGTTGTAGGTGTTAAGTCATATCTTGAAGAGCCACAGATACCTTACTTCCGATTTCCCGGGATTGAGGATATTGAACGAAATGATATTGTAGTTTTCAATTGGCCTGTAGATACTATGATGAATATGTACTACACCGACAAATATTATTACAAACCAATTGATAAAAAGACCAATTATGTTAAACGTGCTGTTGGTGTTCCCGGGGATTCTCTTGAAATTATAAATGGAAAAATTCATATTAATAACCAACCCCTTCAATTACCTGAAAGAGCAAAACCCCAATTCTCTTACCAGGGAACAACCAAAGGACAGGGTTTTGATCCACGTTTCCTTTATGAACGCTATGAGATAACCGATCCTTATGGTTATGATCCCGTAAGTAACACGTTTAGGATAAATCTTACCGAAGAAGCTTTTGAAAGGTTTAAGAATCATCCAAATGTCGCCACCATTCAACGAATAGTTGATTCCACGGGAGTACGGGACAGAGAAATTTTTCCAAGGGATGGGAATCAATCCTGGAACCGTGATAATATGGGGCCAATCTATATTCCCAGGGAAGGACAGACTATACCCATTACAGTAGAAACTCTTCCTTTGTATAAAAGGATCATTGAGGTCTATGAAGGTGAAGAAATGGGTATTTTTAACGAGCTTAGTGTAAACGGTACCACGGTTTTACTTAATGGACAGCCTATTGAGGAATATACCTTCAGGCAGGATTATTACTGGATGATGGGTGATAACAGGCACAATAGCCTTGACAGCCGGTATTTTGGTTATGTCCCCGCAACCCATATAGTAGGAAAACCGGTGTTCATTTGGTTAAGCCTTGATCCCAATGCAAGTGGATTCGAAAAAGTAAGGTGGGACAGGATGTTCACCACAGTTGGAGGTGACGGGGAACCTGTTTCATATCTTTCGTACTTCCTGATTTTTGTTTTAATTATCGTTGCTTTTAATTTCTTTAAAAAGAGAAGAAAATCAGCTTAAAACTATGGAGGAAATTCTTTTACATCTTCCCTATTTCGGGCCGGTTGTACATTTCAGGGAATTAGTAAAACCTGCAAAGATCTGGTTTGAAAATGAAGATAATTACCAGAAACAGACCTACAGGAACCGGATGTACATTTATGGCGCAAATGGCAAATTGCTGCTGAATATTCCCATCAAACACCTCAATTCAGGAGCTAAACATCACCAAAAGTACAAGGATGTAAAGATTGAGAACGATTTTAAATGGCAGAAGCAGCACTGGAAATCCTTAAAATCTGCTTACCAAACCTCCCCTTTCTTTGAATTTTATGAAGATGATCTTGCACCCTTATACCACGGGGAACAGGATTTTTTAATGGATTTCAATTACCGTTGTTTTGAGGTAATAAAAGATTGTCTCCGTTTGGATATAAACTTTAATAAAACGAATGAATATATTAGAAAACCAAAGGACCTTACAGATAAGCGGGAACTGATAAATGCAAAAATGGATCATGAATTGCCTGCTTACAATCAGGTTTTTCAGGAGAAAAAAGGCTTTATTTCAAACTTATGTTTTCTGGATCTTATGTTTAACGAGGGGCCTAATTCCATTAATTATTTGAAGGAACTGGAATAATTATTCTTCTGAAGAATCAAGATTTACAGTGGTTTTAATAGGAAAATGATCAGAATATTTTACCTCAAAAGTTTCAAAGGATTTTACTTCTACTTCTTCACTTACGAACATAAAATCTATTCGTAAAGGAAAATAATTAAAATCGAAAGTCTTACCAAAACCTTTTCCCTCCTCCTTATAAGCATCTGCAAATCCAGAGGTAATTAGTTCCCTGTAAATGTAAGAGTAAGCTGTATTATTAAAATCTCCCATTATAATAGTCTTATACGGAGTTTCCTTTACCAGTTTTAAAATTATTTCCACCTGTCTTTGCTGAAGGACAAAAGTCTTCCCCATACCCAAAAAAACTTTCTTTGATCTCTCTTCTTCCAGTTTACTTAAATCGGGTTTTTCGCTGAAGGATTGTAAATGAGCGTTGATTATTCTTAATGTATCTTTTTCAACAACTATATCTGCAAAAATTGCATTGTTATTACTTTGAGAAGGAAAATCAAGGTTGCCTGTATTGATGATTGGGTATTTTGAAAAAATTGCCAGTCCAAATTCCGCATTCTTCGTCTTGTATTCGATATATTTATGAGGAAAGATCTTTGCTACTTCATGTTCTTTCCTGAAGTATTCCTGAATACCAACAATATCAGCGTCCTGTTCATTGATAAATTTGGTGATCAACTCAGGAATATCCATTCTATCATTCCATTTATATTGATTGAACTGCTTTACGTTATAACTTAATAAACTTATGGCCGTTGCCGGTTCAGGTTCATCAGAATCTGAAAACTTATAAATAGAGGTAACGTGATTATAACCAAAAAGAAGGACTATAAAAGATAACAGGAATTGTTTTTTGAACCTGATCATCCAGAACACCATGAAAACGAGGTTTATCAGGATAAAGAAAGGTACTGAAAGGCTTAGAACTGAAATCAGGGCAAATGTCCCTGGAGGGATAAAGGGCAATACATAACCAAGCAGCAGAATTACTGCGAAAATTGAATTAAAGAAAAAAATAATTTTATCAAACCACCCCAGCTTTTTCATTAATTCTCTTTTCCTGCATCAAACAAAAAATCTTTTTCTTCCTTAGTCAAACTATCGTAACCACTTTTACTTATTTTATCCAGAATAGAATCAATTCGCTGTTGCTTTTCAGACTTGCTGAATTTCACTGTGGTTGATTTTGCAACCGGTTTACCGGCTTTTTTATAGACAGTCCTCATTTGCGCCTTAGGACGTTTATTGGTTTCAAAAAGTCCCGTAAACCAATCTATTGCCTTTTCAAATCCACTGGCAATATCGTTTCCTTTACCCAATTGACTGGCATACACATATCCAAATAAAGCACCACCCAAGTGGGCAAGATGTCCGCCGGCATTGCTAATTGGGATCTGAATAATATCCAATGCCACAAAAAAAGCTGCAATATACCAGAATTTTATACTGCCAATAATGATAAGCCTTATCCTTAGATTGGGTACGTGGGTTGCAATACCAACAAGAACAGACATTACCCCTGCCGAAGCTCCCAGCAAATAGGATTTACCGGTTCCCTGGAATGCAGGAAACAAATTGTAGCTCAACATGTAAACGAGAGCTCCTATAATAACTCCAAGAAAATAGAAATTCAGCAGTTTTTTAGCAGAAAAATAAGTGAGAAAGTAAATCCCTGAATAATAAAGGATAAGCATATTTGAAAGGATATGCCATATTCCAGAGTGTAAAAAAGAATAAGTAATAATGGACCACGGCTTAAATAAATATTCTCCCGGTTCTTTAGGAAAAACAAACCATTCCAGTAAGAAATCACTTTCCCAGTTAAATAAAAAAGCAATGGTTTTAGCAACAAAGAAAAGTAGAAAAAAGAAGACATTCAGCGCGATTAGCTTTTCAACTACACTCGCTGTCTGTAACTTATATCGAATTTTATCTGCTGCGCTCATTAATCCCAACGGTTTTGGTTAAACTGATTTTTCTTCCAGTACCACATCATTATAAACCCGAATAAAGCACCACCCACGTGGGCAAAATGTGCTATCCCGCCACCAAATAAAGAATATCCTGTCAATCCTGAGAAAAGGTCAATTGCTATGAGAACAGGGATAAAGATCTTTGCTTTAATAGGCACAGGAACAAATAAAAGAAATAATTCCACATTGGGAAACAGCATCCCAAAAGCTACCAGGATACCATAAATAGCTCCAGAAGCTCCAACTGCAGGAACATTATAAGCATTAAACATATCCTGCAATGTATCCTGGGAAACAGATTGAAGGATGGAGGTTGAATATTGTCCGGTTTCAAGCAGTCTTTGTATATCCATTGGATTCATTCCTGCATCCAGCAACGCATTATATCCAACCTGCACATTAAAATAATTTACTAAAGAGTGTATAATGGCTGCTCCTATTCCACAGGAAAAATAAAAGAACAGGAACTTCTTCTGACCCAGCATTTGTTCTATAGGTCCTCCAAATGCCCACAGTGCATACATATTAAACAAAATATGCATAAAACTCCCATGCATGAACATGTGAGTTAAGATCTGCCAGATCCCAAAGGTGTCATTTTGAAAAAAATATAGAGAAAATAACCTGTAAACGGGATTATTGGCAACATCGGGACCTCCCACTATATAGGTGCCTATAAAAAACAGAACATTAATAATTAAAAGTACTTTTACGCTCTCTGTAATTCTTCCCATTTACATAAATTTTTTTTCAAGTTCTTCGATTGGCAAGGTAATAAAAACGGGTTTGTTAAAAGGGGTAACGCCCGGTTCTTTACAGGCAAATAATCCGTTAACCAAATGTTGTTGCTCGGTTGAATTTAAAAGGCTTCCCGATCTAACTGCCATACTCTTTGCCAGGGATTTAGCTAAAAGATCGGTTTGGGAAAAACTGTTTCCCGGCACTTCATTTTCAAAATCACTTAAAAGCTGTTCTAAAAGAATTTCTACTTCACTTTCAGATATTGAGGTGGGTATCCCTTTAATTTCTACTGAATCTTTTCTTAATTCAGAAAAAATAAATCCGGTTTGCTCAAGGGAATCCTTAATGCCCCTTAGCAATTCCATTTCCTGTTGACTGAATTCAAGAATTAATGGAAATAACAACTGCTGACTCATTGCTGCTGAAACAGTTATAATTTTCAACAACTCCTCGTACAGTATTCTTGTATGAGCCCTGTGCTGGTCAATTACCAGCATTCCATTTTTTAAAGTTGTAATGATGAATTTCTTATGAAGCTGAAATGTATTGCTGCTTTTATCATCTGTTCTTGAAGCTCCAAAAAGGTTCCCTGTTACCTCCTCACTTTCAAATTCCACCTCACGCAGATTAACATCTCCTTCATCCAAATTATCTGATTTTAACCCTGAATATAAACCTTCCCAACCTGAGGTTTCCCTCCTAAAGGAATGGTGGAAATTACCACCACCTTTTGCCGGGGCAGCTTCGGTTTTAAACGGATTAAAATTTCTGTCAACTTCAATTCCCGGGGTAGTTGCAGACCTGCTTTCATAAGAGTAGGGAGTGTCAAGATTTGGATCTCTTTCAAAATCAAGAACAGGAGCAACATTAAACTGGCCAAGGCTGTGTTTTATAGAACTTCGCAATATGGCATACAATGCGTGTTCATCATCGAATTTAATTTCAGTTTTTGTGGGATGTATGTTTATATCAATACTTTTAGGATCCACCTGCAGGTATAAAAAATAACTGGGATAAGCTTTATCTTTTAGCAAACCCTCAAAAGCAGCACTAACTGCATGATTCAGGTAAGGACTTTTAATAAACCTGTCATTTACGAAAAAAAATTGCTCTCCCCTCGTGCGCTTCGCAAACTCTGGTTTTCCTACAAATCCTGTAATTGTGACAATTTCAGTCTCTTCATTCACCGGAACAAGCTTTTCGTTTGTCTTACCCCCCAGGATATTACTTATCCGTTGCCTGTAATTGGTGGCAGGTAATTGAAAAATTTCACTGTTATTGTGAGTAAGCGAAAACCCAATTTGTGGATGTGCAAGCGCTACTCTTTGAAATTCATCTATAATGTGCCGGGTTTCAACCGTATCAGATTTCAGGAAGTTTCGTCTTGCAGGAATATTATAAAATAAGTTTTTTACAGAAATAGAGGTGCCGGTAGTTGTTGTGCAGGGTTCCTGTGAAATAACTTCACTGCCTTCGATCTTGATGCAGGTACCAATTTCGTCCTCTTCCCTTTTCGTTTTAAGTTCAACATGAGCAATCGCAGCAATAGAAGCCAGTGCTTCTCCTCTAAAGCCTTTGGTT
Organism: uncultured Antarcticibacterium sp.; assembly: GCA_964639695.1. GTDB lineage: Bacteria > Bacteroidota > Bacteroidia > Flavobacteriales > Flavobacteriaceae > Gillisia. The sequence continues at coordinate 9,775 of CAZXEY010000068.1, forward strand.
TTTAACCGAAAAAGATCTTCGGCAGATGTAATTTTTGAGGTAGCGTGCCTTTCAAAACAAAGACGGGCATCAGTTACACTCATGCCCATCCCGTTATCTACAATATGTATTAATATTTTCCCGGCTTCCTTAATGTATACCTGAATATTCCCGGCTCCTGCGTCTATTGAATTCTCAAGAAGTTCTTTTATAACAGATGCTGGCCTTTGTACTACTTCACCGGCAGCAATTTGATTGGCTACATGATCTGGCAGCAAATGGATTACATCACTCATTTAATAAGCTAGTTCGAAAAAATGGATAAATCAAAGTCCAATATCCATAAAACAATTAGAACCAGGATCATTATAATAACTATTACTCTTTTATTAATCTCACGATTCCCCCGGTTCCTGCTGGAATTACGCGCATCTGCCCACTGGGAACCAAAATCTATAGCGTTGGTAGCGTTTTTATATTTATTGAATTTTGAATCAAATTCGTAGATATTCCCCGCGTCTTTTCCGTTATAATATCGTGGAGTATAATTATAACGGGTATTACTTCTAAGTCTATAAAAATTTATTTTCAAAATTGTTGCTTTACAGGTTCATAAAAATACTTAAAAAGGCCCACAAAATAAAGTCCGTTTTAAGCAATTTAACAAAAGCAACAATGGTGCCGAAAGAGTGGATTAAAATCTTGCTTCTTTCCTTAACTGGGCCATTTTTATAGCCGCTACTGCGGCTTCGGCTCCTTTATTGCCGTGCTTACCACCAGATCTGTCTATGGCCTGCTGCATATTTTGATCTGTAAGAACACAAAAAATAACAGGAATATCGTGGATCACGTTCAGGTCTTTAATCCCCTGGCTTACCCCCTGGCATACAAAATCAAAATGTTTGGTCTCCCCTTCTATAACACTACCAATGGCAATAACAGCATCCAGCATATCATAGCTTTGTTGCATTTTTTTGCATCCATAGATAAGTTCAAAACTACCGGGAACGTTCCAGCGAACTATGTTCTCGTTGATCACCCCATTCTCTTTCAAAGTATCAAAAGCACCCTGAAACAAGCCTTCTGTGATTTGATCGTTCCACTCTGAAACTACAATTCCGAACCTAAAATTTTTAGCGTCCGGAATTTTAGATTTATCGTAATGTGAAAGATTTTTTCCTGCAGTTGCCATATTAGTTCATTGCCTGGGCACGTCCAAGGTAAACAGGTACCTTTTCTGCTTCTGGTGTATCAGGAAAATCATCCTGAATTCTTTCAAGATATTCAGCTGCTTCCTGTCCTTTTCCTAACTGTATTGCAGTTATAGCTGCTTTTAATAATGCCTTTGGGGTTGTGAAACTGTTGGATCTCATAGAAGCAGCTTCTTTATAATAACTTAAAGCTTCTTCAGGTTGATTTAGCTGCATGAAAGCATCTCCAATTCCTGCTTTAGCCAAAGGGGCTAATATTTCATCATCGCTGCTAAAATCCTCCAGGTACTCAATTGCTTCCTGGTATTTGTTAGTATGTAAGTAAGCAAAACCTGCATAATAGTTTGCAAGGTTTCCTGCGCCTGTACTACCGTAGTTATCTATAATGTCAAGAAAACCATATTTTCCTTCTCCCCCTGTTAATGCTAAGTTATATAAAGAATCACTTTGGGCACCAGATCCTGCAAGCGCATTATCGAAATACTGCTGAGCCTGAAACATTTCATTCGCAGCTTCTAATTCTTTTGGCTCCTGCACAAAACGCTGATATGCTAAAAATCCTAAGATCAATACGGCAGCCAATCCAACGATAATATATATGTATTTTTGATTGGAAGCCACCCACTCTTCTGTTTTACTGGCACCCTCATCAAGGCTGTTGAAAACTTCAGCTGTTGTAGATTCTTCCTCTACTCTTTTTGTTTGTTCTTCTTTATTGGATGGTTTATGCCCTTTTTTCTTGTAAGTCGCCATAAAATCTGTTTAATGAGTGGCAAAAATAAAATTTTTATTCTTATTTAAAAGGGAATTTTTTTCTTATTTTTTAATAATTTCAACGCTAAAATTTTACCTTTACCTGAATTAGTTTATTTTTCAAATTGCTGAATAACAGCGTTTTATGATATTAAAATCACTTTCCCTAATCAATTATAAAAATTTCAATTCTACTTCCTTTGACTTTGATCCCAAAATTAACTGCCTTGTAGGTCATAATGGCGTTGGAAAAACCAATGTTTTAGACAGCATCTATCATTTGTCTTTTGGCAAAAGTTATTTTAATCCAGTAACCAGCCAGAATATTAATCACAATTCCGATTTTTTTGTTATTGAGGGTAACCTTAAAAAGAATGATCGTGAGGAGCAGATATTGGTTAGTGCCAAGCGAGGTCAAAAAAAGGTGATAAAAAGAAACAATAAACCTTACGAGAAATTTAGTGAACATATCGGGTTCATTCCTGCCGTTATGATATCTCCCGGCGACAGAGACCTTATTCTTGAAGGAAGTGATACCAGAAGGAAATTCATAGATGGAGTTATTTCCCAAAGCGATCAACAGTATTTGAATACACTTATAAATTATGGTAAGGTTTTAGCTCAACGAAACGCATTGCTAAAATTTTTTGCCGCCAATTCTAAATTTGATCGTGATACTCTTGAAATTTATGATGAACAAATGACGAGCTTTGGAAATTTGCTTTATGAAAAGCGAAAATCATTTTTGAACGATTTTATTCCTATTTTTAATAAAAGGTATTCAGAAATTACCAAGCAAAAGGAACAGGTAAGCCTGTCTTATAAAAGTCAACTTGATGAAAAACCTTTAAAAGAACAGCTTGAAGAAAACCTTCAAAAAGATATGTCGCTGCAATACAGTAGCGTGGGAGTTCATAAAGATGACCTCAGTTTTGAAATAGGGGGTCACCCCATTAAAAAATTTGGTTCCCAGGGCCAGCAAAAATCTTTTCTGATAGCTCTAAAATTGGCACAATTCGATTTTATTAAGAAGATTAGCAATGCAAAACCACTTCTTTTACTAGATGATATTTTCGACAAACTGGATGAGCAAAGAGTAGCTCATATAGTTTCCTTAGTTGCAGAAGATGAACTGGGACAAATATTTATTAGTGATACCCATGCAGAAAGGACAGAAAAAGTAGTAAAAGCAAGTAATCAATCCTACAAGATCTTTAAGTTATGAAAAAGTATTTTGGCCTCACAATTTTCCTTTTCCTTATTTTTAGCTGCAGCAACCAGGATCCTGAGGATCAACTGGAAAATCTCAACGGTTACTGGGAAATTGAATCTGTAGAATTTGCTAAAGATTCGGTTAAATTATACCGGTTTAATGAAAATGTTGATTTTTTTAATTTTCAGGATCAAAAGGGGGTTAGGAAAAAAGTAAAACCTCAACTGGATGGCACGTATGCAGTAACAGAAAATTCTGAAAATGTGGAGGCAAAAATTGAGAATGGGGAACTCCATCTATATTATACTACGCCCTATGACTCCTGGAAGGAAACGGTAATTACAGCAGAAGATGATAAACTTAGCCTTGAAGCTGATTCAGGAATTATATATCATTATAAGAGATATGTCCCACTTGTAAATTTTGAAAATGAAGAGGAATAATGAACATTTAAAACTAAGCGATGCCTTACAGGAATTCGTATCTACCAATAAACTGCAAAAAGGCCTTGATAAGGTAAACGCCAGGGACGTGTGGAACAGCCAGATGGGGCCTGCAATAGAAAAATATACGACTTCCCTAAAGCTGGATGGGGAAACTTTATATGTGCAATTAAGCTCCTCGGTCTTAAGGGAGGAATTGAGTTATGGCAAGGAAAAGATCATTAACAACCTCAACGAAGCTTTGGGAAAAAATCTTATCAAGAAATTAATCCTTAGATAAAAAAAGCCCGTTCCAAAAGAACGGGCTTCCTCAAAACTTTATACAGTTATTAAAACATTTCTCTTCCAGAGAAGTGAAAAGCAGATTCAATTGCTGCGTTTTCATCACTGTCACTTCCGTGAACCGCGTTCTCTCCAATAGATGCAGCATATTTTTTTCTAATAGTACCTTCTGCAGCCTCCTCAGGATTTGTAGCCCCAATTAGTGTTCTGAAATCTTCAACCGCATTATCTTTTTCCAACACTGCAGCAACAATAGGACCTCTTGTCATATATTCAACCAGTTCGCCAAAAAAAGGACGCTCCTTATGGATAGCGTAGAAAGTTTCAGCATCTGTTCTGGTCATTTGAGTTAACTTCAATGCTACAATTCTAAAGCCTGAAGAATTGATCTGTTCAAGAATTGCTCCCACATGTCCCTTTTCTACTGCATCGGGCTTAAGCATTGTAAATGTTCTATTTGTTGCCATAATTTATCTTTAAAATTTTTTGCAAAATTAAACAATTGATTCCTTTACACCAACCTATTCCTGTAATTCTTTATTTTTATATAAAAGCTTAACTTCCAAAGGATCCTCAGGTTAAAATACAACCTGAAATAACTTCAGAAGAATACCCCAATCTTAAGTTTCAACAGAAAAAGTAATCCTGTAAATTCTAAATTTCTTTCTTTTGTAGAAGAATAGGATGCATCACGGGATTTTATATTCAGTTTTAGATAAGTTGTATCTTTACCCCTTATTATGATAGAACAAAGTATACTAGAAATTACATCGGCACTTTCACGGGCAAACAAAATTGTTATTGTTCCTCACAAAGGGCCAGATGGAGATGCAATTGGTTCCTCCCTGGGACTTTATCATTTTTTAAAAGAAAAAGGACATGATGTAAAAGTAATTGCTCCCAATGATTATCCTAATTTTTTGAAGTGGTTGCCGGCACAGGAAGAAATTCTAATCTATGAGAATAACAGGGAAGCGTGCAGGACTTTAATTGCTGAGGCTGAAATAATATTCACACTGGATTTTAATGTTCTGGACCGCACCGGTGAAATGGAAGCACCACTAAGGGAATCTGAAGCTACCTTTATTATGATCGATCATCATCCTGAACCTTCAGATTATGCAGATCATACCTATAGTGATTCCACAATGAGCTCTACCTGCCAGATGGTGTATAAGTTCATTCACAAATTAAGAGCTTCAAAAAGTATAACCCCGAAGATTGCCACTTGTTTATATACAGGAATAATGACCGATACCGGTTCCTTCAGGTATCGTTCTACCTCCAGTGATACCCACAGGGTCATTGCCGATCTTATAGATAAAGGGGCAGATAACACGTCTATCCACCAAAATGTTTATGATACCTTTTCGCAAAACAGGCTTCAGCTTTTAGGGGTGGCACTTCAAAATCTGCGGGTAAATAAAAACTTACATACAGCCTATATTACTCTTACCCAGGAAGAACTGGACCGTCATAATTTTCAAAAAGGAGATACTGAAGGATTTGTAAATTATGCATTGTCAATGGAAGGAATTATTTTTGCAGCAATATTTATAGAGCATAAATTGGACGGCATCATAAAAATGAGCTTCAGGTCTAAAGGAACCTTCTCGGTTAACGACTTTGCAAGAGCACATTTTAGCGGGGGTGGTCATTTAAATGCAGCAGGAGGAAGAAGCGACCTTTCTATAGAACAAACAGTAGAAAAATTTAACCGCGTGCTTACCGATTATCCACAATTACAAGGTATATGAAATTTAAAATTATAATAACATTAATAGTTTCGGCAGCTGTTTGGGGATGTAAATCTCCGGAAGCAAGAAAGCCTGTTTCCCAATCTTCAGGATCATTTATAAATGAATCCATTGAGAGAAACAGGGAACTGGTGGCCCGCGAAGAAGCTGAAATCCTCGAAATAATTGAAAAAGATTCCACACAGGATTACATTGCCTCCAGTAACGGATTCTGGTATTACTACAACACCCGGTCTACAGATTCTCTTAATACAGAAAAGCCGGAATTTGGAGATGTTGTAAGATTTGATTACAGCATTAAAGACCTTGATGGAAATGTGATCTATGCTGATGGGGAAATTCCTACCAAACGTTATGCAATGGATAAGGAAGAACTTTTTGGTGGATTAAGGGAAGGGCTAAAACTAATGAAAGAAGGAGAAGTAGTTACCTTTGTTTTCCCATCTCACAAAGCTTTCGGGTATTACGGGGACAAAGGAAAAATAGGAACCAATATTCCAATAATAACAACAGTTAAATTACATTCAATAACAGAAGAAACCAGTAACAATCCAAATGACTAATATGAAAAGAATAAGCTTGTTTTTAATTTGCGCCATTATGCTTGGCTTTACATCCTGTAAGGAAGAATATCCCGATCTTGGAGATGGGATCTATGCTGAAATAAATACAAACAAGGGTACTGTGGTAGCCGAATTATATTACCAGGCCACTCCTATTACAGTGGCTAATTTTATTGCTCTTGCTGAAGGTAAAAGCCATAAAATGGTTGACAGTACTTACAAGGGTAAAAAGTTTTATGACAACCTGATCTTTCACAGGGTAATAAAAGATTTTATGATCCAGGGAGGAGATCCTACCGGTACAGGTAGTGGTGGACCGGGTTATAGATTTCCAGACGAAATAGTGGATACTCTTAGCCATAGTTCCAAAGGAATATTATCAATGGCCAATGCAGGACCGGGTACAAACGGTAGCCAGTTCTTTATTACCCTTAACGAAACCCCGTGGCTTGATGGAAGACACACTGTTTTTGGAAAAGTAGTTCAGGGAATGGAAACGGTGGATACCATAGGAGCTGTAGAAACAGGACCCAGTGATAAACCTGTAAATGATGTGGTTATTGAAAGCGTGAACATCATAAGAAAAGGCAAGGAGGCAAAAGACTTTAATGCTGCGAAAGTATTTGAAGATAAACTGGCAGAAGAAACTGCAAGAGAAGAAGAAAAAGCAAGACAACAGCAGCAGGCAAAAGCAGCAAATGCTGAAAGATTTAATGCATTAAAAGAACAGGCACAGGAACTGGAAAGCGGTTTACAAATTCATTTTATTGAAAACGCTGAAGGACCAAAACCCCAGCCGACAGATAAAGTAGCGATTCATTATGCAGGATATTTTGCAGATGGTGGCTTGTTCGATACAAGTATGGAAGATGTTGCTGTTAAAGGTGGCATTTTTAATCAGCAGCGTAAAGATCAAATAGGTTATAATCCTATGGTAGTTCCTTATGGTCCTGAGGCTCCCGTTATCGCAGGTTTTAAAGAGGCTTTCCAGCAAATGACAGTTGGAGATAAAGTGGTGGTATTTATCCCCTCTCACCTGGGGTATGGGCCGGGTGGATACGGCAATGTTATACCTCCAAATTCCGATCTTATTTTCGA
>CAZXEY010000069.1:0-11034 GCA_964639695.1 uncultured Antarcticibacterium sp.
TGGTTTTCCAAATTCAAAGTCCTGAAAACCAAAATCTGAGGTGTGGAATGAGTTAGTTCTAAAAAGGTTATTTCCACGACCGGGAATTTCAGGGAAAAAGGAAAAGGATATTTGGAAAGTATCAAAGATCAGGTAATCGTTACTAATAATAAACCCAAGTCCAAAGGCTGTATGCATTTTACTGTCCCTAATTTGCTGTAGTTCATCACCAATGACGGCTACGGTATAATTAAGAAAAGGATTTAATCTAAAGCCCCAAAGATTCCAGGGGGCATAGAACTGAGTTTGAAGCGTCAATAAAAATTTCCTTGTTCCAAACAGAGAGCTTTGAAACCCAGGAATTCCAATATCTGTCAATTCATTATAATGAGGGCCGTAAACACCCAGAAGGTTCCCATGTTCATTGACAGTAACCCTGTCCGCAATAGTATTCAAACGGTCCGAGCCCCAGATTATCTGTGGCTTTACGAACTGCCGCATTTTCCAAACAGAACCTATATGGATCAAATTGGTAAAGTAATTTGCCTGCATGGAATAAGTTGTTTGTTCAGCTTCCCGGCCTGCGAAAAAACTACCCACTTCAAAATTGGAACTAAGGAAGCCCCAGTTAAAATATTTTCCATAAGAAACCCTGCCACCAAGGTACAGCCTGCCACTGCCATTTTTAACCTGATACCCGCCGGTTATACCGTAAATGGTCCCAACCGGGACGTCTTCCACAATACCATAATTAAATATATACTGGTCCTGTACGTATTGTCTTGAGGCAATACCTATACTTCCCATATAAAAAGTTTCACTTGAGAAAAAACTAATACTGTCAAATTCCACTGTTGGCCTGTCCCTAAAATCGACATTAAGCATCCTTGCAGAAGTGATGAGATTGGTGGTCCTATCATCTTCTGTATCTCCTTTAAAAAGGGCAAAGGAGTGGCCACCCCAAAAATCGTAGGTATTGTATTTAAATTCCTGAAGCTCCATAATAGCTTCAGAATTGAGAAGTGAATCTTTTCTAAACTGCTGGTCCAGATATATACCACCCGCCCATCTTGTAAAGGGAGAATAAAAATTCCTTTCAATGTCCAGGCCTTTATAGAAGGAGTCGTCCAAATTTTTTCTATAAGTCGCCGTAGTACGTATAAATGTATTTTTAAGATTCGGGATGTTATAACTTAGATCGTAAGCATTTTCTCCGTCATCAAATCTTGTGGTATAACGAACCCGAAACTGGTGTCCCGTTCCTACAAAATTTCTTTCTCTTAATCCAAGGGAGCTGCGGTTGGGTGAAAATGAACCTTCAGGAACTATGCTCCAGGAATCCAAAACTCTTACCGTAACATCTACAGAGTCTGCTGATTTTTTACCTTCCGGAAATTCAGGTGTAATCAATACACTTCTAATATAGGATCGGGACCTGATTAAACGTTCAGATTCTTTTAGTAAAAGGATATCCAGGGGTTCATCCTCTTCAATTAGAAGAAGATCCTTTATAGGAGCATGATTAGTCTTTTTGTGGATTTTATTTCCTGTGCGTTCTATCCAGTTTCGTGGTTCGGCAAGAGTATCATAAACAGAATTTCCAAAGGGATCAAGGGTTTCAATGATAATATCTCTTACTATTTTTCCTTCGTAAGGTTTCAAGTTCCTGTTATTCCTAAGTTTAACCACCGCCCCTTTATTTTCACCTGTTGGTTTAAATACCAATTTGTGAAGCATTTTTGTAAACTTCCTCTTCTTTGAAAATTCTTCTATTTGCACGTAAATTTCTATGGTATCCTTTTCAGTTTTATTCTCCTGGGCAAGAGCTGAAATGCTTCCTGAAAATAAATATAGGAACGAAAGAAAAAGATATGTTTTAAACTTCATCTACCTTTAAAACAACAGGGGGTTAATAGTTTTTCCTTAATGGATATAAATTACTTCTGAAAAAGATAATATGGAACACAACTTAAATTTGAAGGAAAGCATCTTTAATGTGCTCTACTTTTGTTCCGGCTTTATTTTTTATGATCGCAACAATATCGAAACGAACATCTACGTCCATTTCATGATCTGTAACAAATTGATCAACAGCTTTTACCAGCCTTTGTATTTGCCGTGCCTTTACAAACTCCTGCGGATTTCCAAAATCGGGAGTGCTGCGGGTTTTTACTTCTACAATCGCTAAAATATTATCTTTTCTTGCAATTATGTCCACTTCGGCTTTCTGATAAGTAAAATTCCGGGCAACAATTTTATAGCCCTTCTTTTCTAGGTAATCTACTGCGAGATCTTCACCAATTTTTCCAAGTTCATTATGTGCTGCCATAGGTAAGTAGGGATTTAGAAATTTGGGTGTATAAAAGTAATTCAAATTCAATGATTTACCATCTTCTAAACAATATTACAGTTTATAAATAATCGTTTGAACTCTTAAATTGAGGTTCTTAATCTCTTCAGGAGTAGCTTTAACAAGGTGATCTCCATAAAATTTGCCGGGAGGGCTGCTTTGAGGAGCTAAAAACACCCGGATTTTGCTGTTTTCCATTCTTCCGCCATTCCAATCTACGGCTCCACTGTAGTCCCATCCAAATCCATAAAATCCTACTGGTACTTTATTTATAGTGGTAAGTTCATCATAAGTAGTTCCTATTTTTATTCCTTCTGAAGATCTCCATTTTCCGGCTTCAGAAAATCTAATGTCATTGATCATTGTTTTTTCCGAATCTTTCCATGTGATCTCTAATTCATCAGGAGTGCCAGGATATAAAATCATAAAAGGCCGTTCTTCTGTGCCTTCATCATAAACTCCAATATCCTCTTTTATATTGGCATCGTTATACCTTTTTGCAATTTCCTCCGCATTTAAGTTTACCAGGTCCTCAATGATAAAACTTTTTTCTGCGGGTATAGCAGCAGTTTGTTTACTCTTACAAGAACCCGCTCCAACTATTAGTAATAAAAACAGTAACCTTTTCATTTCAATTAATTTGAGTTAAAATTAGACACAATTCCCGCCTGGACATTGTCTTTTGCAAGAATTTAACGTGTAGTATTTAACAGTTGCTTACCTTTACAGCCTTAAAAATTACAGCTTACATGAAGGAAATTCCACAACGGTATACAATTACAGCAGCCTTACCATATACTAACGGACCAATTCATATTGGACATCTTGCCGGGGTTTATGTGCCTGCAGATATTTATTCCAGATTTTTGAGGATGCAGGGAAATGATGTCGCTTTTGTTTGCGGCAGTGATGAACATGGAGTAGCCATACCCATGAAGGCTCGTAAAGAAGGAATTTCTCCACAGGAATTAATAGATAAATACCACGGGATCATAAAAAAGTCCTTTAAGGATTTTGGGGTGACTTTCGATAATTATTCCCGAACATCTGCGATAATCCACCATAAAACAGCTTCTGAATTTTTTAAAAAATTAAATTCTGAAGGAAAATTTATTGAAGACACAAATGAGCAGCTTTATGACCCTGAAGTAAAACAGTTTTTAGCTGATAGATTTGTAACCGGCACTTGTCCAAAATGTGGATTTGAAGAAGCTTATGGTGACCAGTGTGAGAATTGCGGCACCTCGTTAAATGCAACAGATCTTATTAATCCAAAATCGGCAATTTCTGGCGCTGTGCCTACTTTAAAAGAAACCAAGCACTGGTTTTTGCCCTTAGATAAATATGAGGACTGGTTAAAGGAATGGATCCTGGTAGGACATAAAAGAGACTGGAAAACCAATGTTTACGGGCAGGTAAAATCCTGGATCGATGATGGGTTACGTCCCCGTGCCGTTACCCGTGATTTGGAATGGGGAATTCCTGTTCCTGTTGAAGGAGCAGAGGGAAAAGTTCTCTATGTTTGGTTCGATGCGCCTATTGGATACATTTCTTCTACCATAGAATGGGCAGAGAGAGAAGGAAAGAACTGGGAAGATTACTGGAAGAATAAAGACACTAAATTGGTTCATTTCATAGGAAAGGATAACATCGTTTTTCACTGTGTTATATTTCCTATTATGTTAAAAGCCGAAGGAAGTTATATTTTACCAAAAAACGTTCCTGCCAATGAGTTTTTAAATCTCGAAGGAAAGAAGCTTTCCACCTCAAAAAACTGGGCGGTGTGGTTGCATGAGTATCTGGAAGATTTCCCGGGACAACAAGATGTGCTTAGATATGCATTAACGGCAAATGCGCCCGAAACAAAGGATAATGACTTTACGTGGAAAGATTTCCAGGCCAGAAATAACAATGAACTGGTTGCAATTTTCGGAAACTTTATAAATCGGGTAGTAGTGCTTACGGGCAAATATTATAATGGAGAAGTACCTGCTCCGGGTAAATATTCAGATGTTGACGAGCAAACCCTGGTGACTTTACAGGCTTTTCCATCGGTGATTGCAAGTTCAGTTCATAAATATAGATTTCGTGAAGCCCAGGGGGAATTGATGAACCTGGCAAGGCTTGGTAATAAATATCTTGCAGATGAGGAACCCTGGAAAATGATAAAGACAGATGAGGAAAGGGTAAAGACTGTAATGTATGTTGCTTTACAAATAGCATCTGCCCTCGCAACTTTGAGTGAGCCCTTCCTGCCTTTCACTTCAGCTAAACTGAAAAAGATCCTGAATATGGAGCTGGAAAATGGTACTGCACAAGAAGGAACTTCCTGGAAAGAAATAGCTACTAAAGAAGGTTTGCTTCCTGCAGGACATATTATTGGAGAAGCAGAATTGCTTTTCAGTAAAATAGAAGATGAACAAATTCAAAAACAATTAGATAAATTGGAAGCTACCAAAGCCGCTAACGAAGCAGAAAAAAATCCGGAAACCACGGCAGTAGAACCTCAGAAACAAATTGCAACTTTTGAGGATTTTTCAAAGATGGACCTACGGGTAGGAACCATTGTAGAAGCAGAAAAAATGCCAAAAGCAGATAAACTACTGGTGTTAAAAGTAGATACGGGAATGGATACCCGTACTATAGTTTCAGGGATTGCTAAAAGTTTTGCTCCGGAAGATATTGTAGGTAAAAAAGTAACTGTACTGGTAAACCTGGCGCCGCGGAAATTACGCGGAGTAGAAAGCGAAGGGATGATCCTGATGACTGAAAATGCTGATGGTAAACTGGTGTTTCTAAATCCTGATGAAGACGGAGTGGAAAACGGAACGGTAATTTCTTAGATCCCGACTCCGCTCGACCTGACAAAACCTTGAAGATCTTCAAGACCTTCAAGGTTTAGTGTTTCACCATTTCCATCATGCTCAAAATTGCTTTTCATCCCATTTACAAACATCCATTGCCGCAAGGACATAGATTTCCTATGGAAAAATATGAACTACTGCCAAAGCAGCTTTTGCATGAAGGCACCTGTACAGAAGAAAACTTTTTTGAACCCGATGCTGCACTGGAAGAGAATATTCTTGAGGTCCATACCCGTGAATACTACGATAAGCTAATTAATCTAACCGTTGAACCCAAAGCAGTTCGTAAAACAGGATTTCCCCTATCAAGAGCTTTGGTGGAACGGGAGATAAAAATAGCCGGAGGTACGGTTGCAGGAGCAGAATTTGCATTGCAAAATGGAGTTGCAATGAATATAGCCGGGGGGACTCATCATGCTTATTCAGATCATGGAGAGGCATTTTGTCTTTTAAACGATCAGGCAATTGCAGCACGATATCTTCAAAGAAAAAAGCTGGCTGATAAAATTCTGATCGTTGATCTTGATGTGCATCAGGGAAATGGAACGGCAGAAATTTTTGCCGGGGATAATTCAGTTTTTACATTTTCCATGCACGGGAAAAACAATTATCCATTTAAAAAGGAACAATCAGATCTTGATATTCCTTTGCCAGATGGAACCGGAGATGAGGAATACCTGGAAATATTAAAGAAAACCCTTCCGGAGTTGATCAAACAACAACAGCCTGATTTCATCTTTTATTTAAGCGGAGTGGATATTATTGCCTCAGATAAATTGGGAAAACTGGGGTGTACACTGGAAGGATGCAAGGAGCGTGACCGCTTTGTTCTGGAAAACTGTAAAGATCTTGAAATTCCGGTGCAGGTTAGTATGGGCGGTGGGTATTCGCCAGAAATTAAAACAATTATTGAAGCTCATTCCAATACTTACCGGCTGGCAAAGGAGATTTGGTTTTAGTAACTTTAATTAATAAAAAAACGTGCAAAAGGAATTCTGCACGTTTTTTTATGGATTTATATTAGAATTACTTACCCATCAACAGAAGTTCATTACAAATAACTTCAGTGACATATCTTTTAACCCCGTCTTTGTCTTCGTAGCTTCGGCTGGTTAATTTTCCTTCAATACCTACTTCTTTTCCTTTTGGAACGTAATTTTCAATTAGCTCAGCTGTTTTTCCCCACGCAACTATATTATGCCATTGAGTATCTGTAATTTTCTCGCCTTTGGAATTTTTATAAGATTCATTTGTAGCGATTGAGAATTTGGCAAGTTTTTTACCAGATTCAAGATTTACGATTTCAGGCTCATTACCTACGTGACCAATTAATTGAACTTTGTTTCTTAGAGTGCTCATAACTATAGAATTTATTGCAGTTGAAAATCATTCGTTCATTTCAACGAGACAAACATATGCGGTATTCAAATCATAATCGGTTGAGAATGATTTGTTTTCGTTTACTTGCGTTTGTAAATGTTTGTTGTCGGATATAAAAGAAATAAAAGATTTGTGAGGCCTCTTAAATCCTGCAATGTTACCTTTACAAAAAACTTTATCGTTTTTTGTCTTAAACATTAAATTTGATAAAAATTCCATAGAATGTCTTTTAAAAAATTGAATCCACCGCTTTTGGAAGCTCTTGCCCGCCTGGGATATGAGGAGCCATTGCCATTTCAGAAAATTGCAATTCCCAAGATTAAAAGCGGGAGGAATTTGTTTGCTATTGCCCCGCACGGCAGCGGCAAAACCACTACAATAATCATAAATACACTACAAACTTTAAATAGTGAAGCTTTTGAAGATGCACCCAGAGCTTTAATTGTGGTAAAAGATAAAGAAGCAGCAATAGAACTTGAAGAAGAATTCAGGAAATTTATAAGGCATATGGATCTAAGGATTTTTAGTGCTTATGATAAACCCGATTTAGATGTACAAAAGGGTGAAATCTACGAGGGAGTAGATATTGTGATTGCCACACCTCAGAAGCTCTTTAAACTCTTTAAAGCTACAGGGATAAATGTGAGCCAGTTAAAATTATTTATTGTTGAAGATGCAGAATTCCTTCTCAATACCAAAGATTACAACAATCTCGTAAGGATACCCGAACATATTTCCAAATGCCAGTACCTGGTATTTGCCCAGGAATTTAATTCAAAAATAGAAAGGCTCAAAGATTCTTTTATGGCACATTCTGAAGTTGTGAATTTCAGGAATTAGAGAGTTTCTAAACCAGTATTTCTTTGCTTTATAAAGTTTTTAATATTTGTTATAGTCTTATCCTCCGCCATTTTCCTTAAATTAATGTGGTAAAGAACTGAAAGCTTTAGCTCTTTCACTCCGTAATTTTTAGCACATTATTTAAAAATGAAATTCCTCTACATTGTTATTTTCCTGGTTATGACAAAAAGTAATGCACAAGATCTTTCTTCACACCAGTGGGAGGATCGAATTCTTCTGATTTTTACTGAAAGCAAAAATAATCCTGAATTTGAAAAGCAAATTTCAGCTTTACAAGAAAACCTAAAAGGACTAAAGGAAAGGAAGCTGGTAGTTTATCAAATTACTCCAAAACAAGTTAAGAAAGGCTTTTTAGCAAATTCAGAATGGCAGGAAAATGAAAATTTTTATTCAAAAAAAACTAAAAATTCTCCTTTTGAAATTCAGCTCATTGGATTGGACGGAGGTATAAAAATGACCGGTAGGAATTTTACTGAACCGCTGGAAATCTTCGGCAAAATCGACAGTATGCCAATGCGGCGGGCAGAAATGAGAGATAATAATTAAATCTCTTAACCAAGCTTTAAAAGCTAAAACTGACTTAATACGCCCCACTTTCCGCAGTAGATTTTTTATCTTGTAGAGACTACTTGAAATGACATTTCAAGAGTCCTAACATAAAAAAACGGAATCAATTGTCTTTTATAGATTCTATTAATAAAGAGTTTCAACAGAAAGTATGCGGCAGTTAATCATTAAAATCCCCGAGGGGCACAAGGAAGAGGTTCATAAACTTGTAAAGAAATATGAAGGAAAAAATACAATTAATCTTTCCAGTGAAGAAGGAGATGTTTTTTACATTTATTTGCCAAACCAAAGGGTTAATAATTTCCTGAAGGAGATTGATGAATTCGAAAAACCGGAGATATCGCTTATTCCAAGAGGGGTTATTTCTTTATATCCACCGGCATCTGATTCTCCCGACCAGGTGGCAGATGTGCAGCCAAAAAGTTCTCTTGAGATATATCTCGGCGGGATTCAAAGTGTAGGTTCTATGTTTGGACTTTTCGGATATTCCTTTGTGGCAGGAATTATTGTTTGGATAGGACTGTTCACTTCTATCTCTTACCTGTTGGTTGCGGCTATGCTTGTTGCCCCTTTTGCCGGCCCGGCAATGAATGCAGCTCTTGCAACAGCTGCCGGAAAGTCAAACCTTTTAAAAAGTAGCCTGGCCAGATATGCCATCGCTATATTTACAGGAATAGCTACCAGTTTTTTATTAACCGTAATTTTCCCTCTTAATACTTTAACTCCTCTCATGGAGCAGGTGAGCCAGGTATCGAAATTTGCCCTATTTCTACCCATAGTTTCGGGATTTGCGGGAGCAATTAATATTTGCCAAAGTGAAAGAGACAGCCTGGTATCTGGTGCTGCAGTGGGCATTTTAGTGGCAGCTTCTCTTGCCCCTCCTGTAGGCCTGGTAGGCATTGGTCTTTATATGATGGACTGGAGGGTTGTTTTTAGCAGTCTTTTTAGAATTGCATTACAGTTATTTGGAATTCATTTAGCCGCTACTCTTGTTTTTTATTTCTACGGAAAAGTAACTCCTAACGGGGTACGATTTTTAAAGGGGAATAAGAAGGCCGGAATTATTACCACTTTAGTGGTGGTGGTGGGTATTGCCGCTATGATGTTTTGGCAGTTTAGCCAACCGCCTTATCTAAGAAAAGCCAGTATGAATACTGAACTTGCCAAAGAGTTAACAGAAGAGCTTAATAACCTGGAGTATATCAAAGTTTTAAGCAAAGATGTGACCTTTACCAATGAAAGGATAAATGACCGATCAATAGCAAAATTTGAGGCTACTCTGCTTCCAAAAGATACTTCTATAAGCCAGGAAGAATTAAAATCCTTGGTCATTAAACACCTGAAGGAGAATATGGAGTATCCATACAGGAATGAAATCTATGAGGTGTTTGATATTAGTGTAGTAACCGATTAAGATTTAAAAATGCTTTTTGCAGGATTAATTCTGCTTACTCTACTTCTATAATTTGCTGCAAAGCCTTTGCTGTTTGATTAAAATTATTGAGATTTTTAGATCCTGCTGCCGGAAGTTATAAACTTTCAGTTCAAAATGTCATCCCATTTAAATCCTTCACTTTTAAATAATTCTTGCAATATGCGTCTTCTGTTTTCCAGGTTTTCGTGCTCCAGCGCTTTCCCCTGATAAGGAAACTTTGAACTGGCAACGGGTTGGTCTACAGTAGGCATACTATTCGAAAAATTTTTCTCCAAATTGTTAAGGAAAGAAGTTATTGTGGATCTTAAAGGTTCTAATTCCTCCTGAAGCTTTTCTGCGTCTTTAGATGCAATTAGGATAGACAAGGCTTCATCAAGTCTTGTTAAATTCAGGCTTAAACAGTTTTTTGCCTCTGATTCTGTATAAAAATGGACTACCGGATAAGCATGATGATTTACAGCATGTTTATCAATTTTGTCCTGTAAATCTAAAAATTGCTGATAGGAATAGGAGGAATCCATGGATGTAAACTTTTTGGCTATTTGCTGTGGGTTTTGCCCAAGGCTGTTAATGCTTTTGGCCAAGGTTCTTTTGTTTACCAGGGCAGATGACACAGAAATAAAGTAGGTCATGGAACTGGTGAAGAATATGAATCCGAAAAAGGAAAAAATACTTGTTACTATTTCAAAAAAAGCGGAAGTGGGTATAAAGTTTCCCATCCCTAGGGTTGAAAGAATATAACTCGTAAAATATAATCGTTCAATAGCGTTTGCAACTCTACCGGAGCTATTGGTAATCGCTTCCGGATTCCAGGAAAATACCAGGAACAATCCAAACCATACAAGCAATATCCAGGCAGATAAGACCATAAGATTGACAAATAGACCCTGAATCTTATATGCACTTCTGCCAAATAATTTAACAGCTAGTTGAATTGATTTATTTGAGAATTTGGATACGTGTTCCGCAATAAAACCTGCACCACTACCGGATAAAGTTGTGAAAAAGAAGTCGTAGATAGAAAGTGAAAGGATTAGTAATCCAAAAATCAAGTATAAAAATTCCTCCATAGTTTAATTTAAAGTTTTCTTCTCTTTCTCCAATTTATCTTTTTCCTAATGCTCATCATCTTTCTTTCTGATCTTAAAGAAGCGTATTCCAAAAAGTTTTTGAAAATAAACCCCAAAAATATTGAATCGAGGGAAGAGTAATTATGATCTATACCCAAGTTACAGAGTTAACACAGAAGAACTTCTAAAAAAAGTATAAAAGTTTGGTGGTGTTGAAGGGATAAGATGAATAACCGTGTTTATTTCACATTTCTATATCAATCCAATTTTTAAGAGCAAACTATATTTTTATAGGATAGTTTCATCACTTTTAAATTATAATTTATTTTCGGTATCAGGATAAAAATCGTTTCTTTCCTTTAATGAAAGCAGCAACTGTAGGTCAGCTTAAAAAAGAATTATCTTATCGTTCCCAACAGGAGTTGGTGGATGTATGTCTCCGGCTTTCAAAGTTTAAAAAAGAGAATAAAGAACTTTTAACTTATCTGCTCTTTGAATCGGGAAATGAAACTGCTTTTATACAAAGTG
>CAZXEY010000069.1:11044-16942 GCA_964639695.1 uncultured Antarcticibacterium sp.
ACTTCCACCAGATCAATACGAAGAACTGGTACTACATTAAAAAGAGCATCAGAAAAATTCTACGGCTGCTAAAAAAGTATGCCCGGTATTCAGGAAAGAAAGAAACTGAAATAGAATTGTTGATCCATTTCTGTATTCAGATGAAGAAATTTTCACCGTCCATTAAACGGGATAAGACCATGCAAAATTTATATGACCGGCAATTGTTGCTCATCAATAAAAATCTTACCTCATTGCATGAAGACCTGCAATATGACTTTCGTCTAAGAATGGAAGAAGAGGGGCTTTGAAACAGGAATATTGCCCTTTCCAAATTCCCTTAATTTTCAATATCTTGGAGCTTCAAAAATTCAGTATTTTCTATAATATGATAAAAATAGTTATAAGCTACACTTGCTTTTTATTACTAACTCTTTCAGGATTTTCACAAACAACATCGGGCCCGCAACAAGTTACCGCAGCCGATTATGATGAGGCTGTAAAATATCTCAGTTTTAACACGAACAACCTGGTTGAAAATTTAAGGTTTCGCCCCAATTGGCTGGAGGATGGAAGGTTCTGGTATGAAACTACTTCTAACGGCACAAAAGAATTTGTTCTTGTGGATCCGGCAAAGGGAACTAAAAAAACTGCTGCCACCAAAGAGGATTTGTTGGGGAATGTTAAAACCGAAAATAATGCTATCCCAACA
This sequence comes from uncultured Antarcticibacterium sp., assembly GCA_964639695.1. Lineage (GTDB taxonomy): Bacteria > Bacteroidota > Bacteroidia > Flavobacteriales > Flavobacteriaceae > Gillisia. Next base: position 11,736 of record CAZXEY010000069.1, read on the forward strand.
AATTCCTCCTGGACCGAAATCCTTTCTCCCGATGGGACAAAAGCAGCTTTTATAAAAGACTGGAACCTTTGGGTTAAAGATGTTTCTACGGGTAAGGAAACACAACTGACAACAGATGGGATTGAAAATTTTGGCTATGCTACAGATAATGCAGGATGGAGAAAAAGCGACCGCCCAATTCTCCTCTGGTCGCCCGATTCTAAGAAAATTGCAACATATCAGCAGGATCAGCGGCATGTAAGCGATATGTATTTAGTTTCTACAAACGTAGGAGAGCCAAAGCTGGAAGCATGGAAGTATCCTCTTCCGGAGGATGAAAAAGTTATTCAGATCCACCGGGTTATTATCGATACAGAAAAACCTGAGGTTATGCGCTTAGATATGCCTGCAGATCCCCGTAGAGGAACATTATGTGACGATATTTCCTGTTCCGGGGCTTTTGATGATAATCAGTGGAATGAAGATTCCTCAAAATTGATGTTCGTCTCTACTTCCCGCGATCATAAAAAAGCCGAAGTTAAAATAGCAGATGCTCAAACCGGAAAAGTAAAAGACATTTTTCAGGAAGTAGTGGAAACTCAATATGAATCAGGGCAGGGCGCTATTAACTGGAGTTACCTTCCTAAGTCAAAAGAAATCATCTGGTATTCTGAAAGAGACAACTGGGGACATCTTTATCTGTATGATTCTGAAACCGGAAAGTTGAATAACCAAATTACGAAAGGTGATATCGTTGTTACCAGAGTTGTTAATGTGGATGAAAAAAACCGGAAGATCTATTTCTTAGCTAACGGTAGGGAAACAGGAAGAGATCCTTATTTCTCTCATTTTTACAGCATAGATTTCAGCGGAAAAAATTTGAAACTTCTTACTCCTGAAGACGGGAATCATTCTATTACATTATCTCCGGACAAAAAATATTTTATCGACACTTATTCTCAGCCAAATGTTGCTCCCGTGAGCGAGCTTAGGAATATGAAGGGGAAATTAATTACAACTTTAGCAAAGGCAGATATTTCTCAACTGGCTGCCACAGGATGGAAACCTCCGCAGCCTGTAAAAGTAAAATCCAGTAATGAAAAATGGAACCTGTATGGATTAATGTTTACTCCTACAGATCTTGATCCTTCCAAAAAATATCCGGTGGTAAATTATATTTATCCGGGTCCACAGGGCGGTGGAGTAGGGAGCAGGTCCTTTTCCCCATCCCGAAGTGATCATCAGGCTTTGGCAGAACTTGGTTTTGTTGTAGTTGTCATTGATGGAACCTGTAACCCCGGAAGATCAAAAGCTTTTCACGATGCCTGTTATGGAAATATGGCAGATAATACACTTGAGGATCAGATTTCAGGATTAAAACAATTGGCAGAAAAACATCCTTATCTCGACCTGGATCGGGTAGGAATCTGGGGACATTCGGGAGGAGGATATGCCACTGCTGCAGCAATGTTTAAGTATCCTGAATTTTATAAAGTTGGAATATCAGAATCGGGAAATCATGATAACCGAAATTATGAGGATGATTGGGGCGAAAGATATATCGGTCTGTTAGTAAAAGATGAAAGCGGAGATGATAATTATCGTGCCCAGGCCAACCAGAATTATGCTGAAAATCTGCAGGGGAAATTATTACTGGCTCACGGAGGAATGGATGATAACGTGCCGCCTTACAATACTTATCTTGTTGTGGATGCACTGGTAAAGGCTAATAAAGATTTTGACCTTATAATTTTTCCCAATGCACGTCATGGGTTTGGTGAAGACACAAATTATATGATGCGCCGTCGCTGGGATTATTTTGTAGAACATTTATTGGGGGCAGAACCTCCAAGGGAGTATAAAATAACAAGAAAGTAAAACGGTTTTGTCTAACCTCCTTCGTAGTCTTATATATAGCTTATTCTTCGGCTTATTGTGCAACATAAGTTTTGCACAAAAGGTATTTCATTTCGATCATCTACTCGAGTACGAATATAGAGAGGAAGTTGATTGTCCTACAAAAACGGTTTATTACCTCACTAATTCAAAAAAAGATAATTACCATATTCGGGCAGAAAGAAGAAAAGAAATTGGAGACAGCTTATACGTTACCTTTTTAAATTACGGAGGGAGAGCTGCTCTTTTTGATTTAGCTGAAAAAGATTTTTTTACAGAAAATTTTAATCTTAGTTGCCAAATAGCCCATAGATATAATAATAAATATAAGTACAAAACAAGGACCCATCATTTTGTGAAACAAGAGGATACTATAATTGATAATGAACATCACCAAGTAGTAATTCTACGGGATAAAAATTCCAAAAGAGAAATTAGAAAAAATGAATGTCGCATACATTATGTTTTTGGAAATGAGAGTTATTATAATTCACCCGGCTTTTCATACCATCTTTCGCATAATGAATGGGAAAAAGAAGGTAATAAACCTTCTGGTATCCCGTATTTAATTTATCATGAAAGGAACGGTAAGATCGGGCATCATTTCCTGAAATTAAAGCAGGCTACAAGGATCAATAAAACTCTTACCCTTTTAGATAATTGTAAATAATGGGAACTTTCAAAGGTCAAACAGAGCGATTAGTATTGCGGTCCATAGTTCCCGAAGATCTTGAGAATGTCTACAAAGGCCTGTCGCATCCCGATGTTATAAAATATTATGGAGTAAATTATTCCACTTTAGAATCTACAAAAGAGCAGATGCAGTGGTTTCAGGATCTTGAAAAGAACGAAACAGGTATTTGGCTGGCAATATGTTCTAAAAAAGACCTGGCTTTTTTGGGTGCTACGGGATTAAACAATCTTATCAAAATACATCGGAAGGCAGAATTAGGATTTTGGCTTTTTCCTGAATTTTGGAATAAAGGAATTATTTCTGAAGCGGTTCCAGTTCTTTTAGATTATGCTTTTAATGATTTAAAATTACACCGGATAGAAGCTGTTGTAGAAACAGGAAATTTCCCATCTGCTAAAGTTTTGAAGAAGCTCGGTTTCAAACATGAAGGGAGGATGGTAGACTGTGAGATCAAGAATGGAAAATTTATCAGTCACGATTTTTTTGCTCTTTTAAATTCAGAAGAACTTTGAATATTTATCAAAAAAATGGATCACCTTTACGGGATCCATTTTTTTATTTATATAAAAACTTTTAATCGTCTTTACCCACAAATTTAAAAAATCTGCTTTGGCCTCCATCTTTGGTTTCCTCCTGGTATAGAAACTTCAGGTCATTTTCTTCAAAAATGGTGAAGAATTTATCCCATTCAATATTTTCCAGGCTGTCTTCAGCTCCTCCCGGGAAATTGATTCGTAATAATCCGTCACCTTTTCCTGTGTCCCCAGTTCCTTTTACCAGGGCAGGTTTTCCGTCGCGCTCCTCAACCCATCTCTTAACGGTTTCTCTATCGGTGGTTGTTTTAGATTCATTATTTGCCATCATCTTTTAGTTTTAGTGGTTAATAAATTATTTTTTACTTTCATCCTTACTTCCTTCTCCACCGAAAAAGATATGCGGATATTTATTTTACCCAGCCTATCATTGATTAAATTAAAGAGTGGTCAATGGTGTTTTTTTAAACTCGATTAAAGTTCTATAGGTGCTGTAATATTCTGAAGCCATTTTTTCCATTGTAAAATCTTCCGACCTTCTTTGTGCTCTTTCTGCAAACTCATCCATTAAACTTTTATTTTCGATTAACTGAAGCATCTTATTTTCTGCTTCCCGTTTATTACGTGGATTAAAAAATATGGCGTTATCCTCCCAAACTTCCTTTAAAGTATCTATTTCACTTAAAACAAGTGCGCAGCCTGCTTCAGCAGCTTCAAGTATTGCCAGACCAAAAGGTTCGTATTTTGTGGGACTCACGAAAATTTTTGCACATTTCATCCAAACCTCTGTTTCCTGTTGGGAAAGTTCCCCCAAAAAATGGATGTTTTCTATTTCTACCTCTTCCCCGGTATCGGGGTGTATATTACTTCCAACTACCAAAATTGGCCAGGGCAGGTTTTTCGCAATTCCAGATAAGGATCTTAGATTTTTTGCTTCATCCCAAATCCTGCCTACACAAAGGATAATATCCTGCTTTTTACCGGGATTTGATTTTTCCATGTTTCTTCCATTATAGATCACTTTGGTGGGAGCTGTTATCTGATGTGATTTCTTTGCCTGTTCAAGAATGGCATTGGTAGGACCCACCACCACATCAGATGAGTTTAGGGATTCCTGTACAACTTCAATATACTTATCCCACGTAGAAGGAGCTGAAGTTCCTTTTACTGCCTGCCACCAGGTCTTGACGCAGGAATGAAATACGGTTACGGTAGGACAGGACCATTCTTTACCCATATGGGCATAATTATTAAAATGAATAATATCTGGTTGAATAGTATGGTAGATAGAATTAAGCCACTTTCCTGCCTGTGCCACATCATCCCAGGGATCCTGCATCCATTCCAGCTTATAATCGCTTTTGTACAGCAGGACGTTTTCCAGTGCAGCGGCTTCTTCCTGCTGTGCAGGAGATGGCCAGGTTCCCATCGCGGCAAGATGTACCTTAATCCCATAATTTTTAAGAGCTCTGCATAATTCCAAAGAATATGCCCATACTCCTCCTACAGTATCTGTAGTCATCAAAATTGTCATTTTACCTTCCATAAATTCCGTCAATTATTTTATCTGTGATTACAATATTTAATTTAGTTTTGGGAACTACTCTTTTTGTTAATATATTTTGACTATCTCGCTACAAATCAATTTTTTAAATTGGTTGATTATTAATTATTAGGCCTTTTACATATCCATCTGGCTGTTCTTTTAAAAAAGTATATACCTCTTCCATTTCTTCCAAAGAGAAAGCGTGAGTAAAGAACTGAAAAGGATCAAAATCCTGTTTTTGAATTGCATCTATTGCATCCTTTACACTCTGAATATAGTTTTCCGGTTTTTCTTTGTCAATGCGAATAAAATTGATTTTCTTTCCGTTTGACGAGGGGCTATCCTCACTTTGAATAACATCTTTAGGGAGCCCGGTATATATTAATTTGCCTCCCTCTCGAATTAATTCAATGGATAATTTTCCAGGTTCTTCTTCTTCTATTGCATCAATAACCCGGTCGCACAATTTTCCTTCGGTAATTTTCTTTATCTTTTCTATGGTTTTAAAATGATCGTTTAATTCCATTGTATGATCTGCACCTGCTTTTTTTGCCATATC
>CAZXEY010000070.1:0-16905 GCA_964639695.1 uncultured Antarcticibacterium sp.
ATGTTCTATGAGTTCATTAAAGCTGATGAATTTTTTGACGAAAAGCCACGGCGGCTAACTATTGGCGAAGTAGAAACGGGAGTAAATTATGTGATGATAATTTCCACCAATGCCGGCTTATGGGCTTATAATATTGGAGATACTGTTCAATTTACTTCGCTCAAGCCTTATAAGGTAATTGTATCGGGAAGGATCAAACATTTCATTTCAGGATTTGGGGAACACGTGATTGCCAAAGAAGTGGAACAGGCAATGCAGGAGGCCACAGCAAAGACAAATGCAAGAATTTCAGAATTTACTGTTGCCCCACAAATTAACCCTCCAGCAAACGAATTGCCATACCACGAATGGTATATTGAATTTGAAAAAGAGCCTGAGGACATGAAGAATTTTATCTCAATCCTCGACAAATCCCTTCAGGAGCAAAATTCTTATTATTTTGATCTTATCGAAGGCAATATTTTACAGCCTCTAAAAATTACGCCGGTTCCAGTCAATGGATTTCAGGATTACATGAAATCAATAGGAAAACTGGGGGGACAAAACAAATTGCCAAGACTCTCTAACGATCGCAAGATTGCCGAAGTTCTTGACAGAATTATAAAGGAAAAGAAGTAGATGGGAAATTTTAAATTGATGGGTAGAACCCGTGCACAGGAAAGCACAAATGCGATAGAACGAATGTATATTACTATGAGACATTTGTTCAACAGGGGATTCTATAAACCCATGGGAGTTTCGGGAGAAACGTTGCGGGAATCTTTGCTAGCGTTGAGACCAGAAATTTATGGTTCTATTGCTGAAGAAAAAGTTGAATTAAACGGACTTCTTTACGTTATAGACAGACTCCCAAAAGGAATTGAAGAATGTACTTTTATTAATTTAACAAGCGATGAAGGGTACGCTAATTCCCATTTTAAACCAATTATTCCGCCAAAAAGAAGAAGAAACTGCTATAGGATCGATGAAGAACAAATGAACATTGAAATTACCCGTGGCAGATCTGAAATATATGATATCCTAACCCACCTTACCTTTCTCTTCATTGAATCTCACAAGATCATGAAAAGAGTATTAATAGGGGAGGATGGCACGTTATCGCGGGACTGGATGAAGCTTGAAGCTGCCGTTAAAAAGAATGAGCTTACTCAAAACGAGAGAGAAATTGCTTTAACCCACACAGCTAATATACTGGGACGAACATTTCAGGAAGTTACCCAAATGTATCCAAAATTCATGCTCCCAGAGAATGAGGAGCGGTTCCTAAACGTAATTTATTGGCTGGGAAAACTTGCGGTAGAAGAAGTAGTTAACAACAACAAGCGAATAGTGACCTTTAGCCCGGTTTTGAGAGAAAGACTGGGACATCATATTCACGGAGAGGTTTGGGCAGATGCCATAAAACAACATCTGCTGGAGAGTAATTTAATGCATAGGCCTATTCATATAATCAGTGCCAATATGCACAGTGTAATGAATACGCTTTTTGTAGAGGAAGCCCTTAAAGAAGAACTTGAGAGTAAATCTCACATGCAGGTCTATGAAGGACTTAGTGATAAGGCCAACGGGCAGCTACGAGGGAGGGTTATGAAGACAGCATTGGAAAACGGAATGGTTTTTATCGAGGATAAAAGTGGTACCAATATAGATGTTCAGGTTTTCGATACCGCCAACATTAAATCGGGGTATAAAGGTTTAAGTTTTGAAGATAGAAAGGAAGAGGAAAAGCCGGTGATCCTTGTAATGGACTATGCTTTTGGGGAGCAGGCTTACGAAACTATGGATGAATTGCTGAAGCCTTTTACTTATGAAGATGATGAGATTCATTTAAACGTGGTTTCTATATCCATTATGGGAAAAGCAGGAATTCTTGAAGGTGGAAAAGGAGATATAATGATCCCAACTGCCCATTTATTTGAAGGTACAGCAGATAATTATCCGTTTAAGAATGAGCTTAGCAAAACAAATTTGGAAAACCACGGGATCAATGTTGTGAGCGGCACGATGATTACAGTTCTTGGTACCTCTCTGCAAAATAAGGATATTTTGAAGTTCTTCCAGGATTCTACCTGGGATGTTATTGGGTTGGAAATGGAAGGTGCCCATTATCAAAAAGCGATTCAGGCTGCTTCAAAACTTCGTGGAAATATTAGGGAAGATGTGAAAGTGCGGTATGCCTATTATGCATCAGATAATCCATTGGAGACGGGAAGTACTTTAGCATCTGGTGGTTTAGGAACTACCGGGGTTAAACCCACTTATCTCATTACAGAAAAAATTCTGGAGCAAATTTTTAAATCATAAACATGCAGTTTCACGAAACGCCTTTAAAGGATTGCTTTTATATTTCTCCTGAAGTAATTGAAGACCATCGGGGAATTTTCCTGGAAAGCTATAGAAAAGACCATTTTACCCGTGGCACAGGAATGGAAATTGAATTTGTACAGGACAATCAATCGGTTTCCAGTCGCGGGGTTTTACGGGGGTTACACTTTCAAATTGGTGCTCACGCCCAGGCAAAACTGGTAAGGGTAATCTATGGTGAAGTACTGGATGTGGTGGTGGATCTTAGACCGGGATCTCCTTCTTTTAAAAAAGCCCATTCCATAATTCTGAATGATAAAAATCATCATCAGTTATACATTCCGCAGGGATTTGCCCATGGTTTTCTTACATTATCTGATGTATCGGTGTTTACCTACAAGTGTGACAGATTTTATTCTCCGGGAGCAGAGTCAGGAGTTATTTACAATGATCCTGAACTGGAAATTGACTGGGGATTCCCTGAAAAAGAATTGATAATGTCTGAAAAAGATAAAAACCTTCCCACGCTAAAAGAACTTTTTCAATGATAAATGTTTTGGTAACTGGAGCGTCGGGACAGCTGGGAAGATGTATCAAAGAACAGGTGAATTCCGAGGAAAAAATAAACTGGATCTTTAAAAATTCTTCAGAACTGGACATCACTTCAAATAAAGATCTTCGGGATTTCTTTCAGGAAAATAATATTGGGTATTGCATAAATTGTGCTGCCTACACGAATGTGGAAAAAGCGGAAGAAGAAAAGGAATCAGCTTTTTTAATTAATTCTGAAGCGGTAAAAAATCTTGCATTACTTTGCAAGGAATACAATGCGGTCCTTGTACATATAAGTACAGATTATGTATTTGATGGTAAGACCACAAAAGAATATTCCGAAGAAGATAAAACGAATCCTATTAATGTTTACGGGGCCTCAAAATTGAAAGGGGAGGAATATATACAGAATATTCTCCAGGAATATTTCATCTTCAGGACCTCCTGGCTATATTCCCAGTTTGGCCATAATTTCTACAAAACAATTTTACGAAAAGCTTCCGAAGGAGCTGTTTTAAATATTACAACCGCCCAAATTGGAACCCCTACAAATGCAAACCATCTCGCTGAGGTTATTGTAAACCTGGTAAGAGGAAATAATTTAAACTTTGGCTTGTATCACTTCAGCAATGAAGGAAAAACAACTTGGTTTCATTTTGCAGAAGAAATTTTAAAAATTTCAGGAAAACTTGAAAAAGTTGAGCTAAACAAAGATAATTCTTACAAAACTGTAGCTACAAGACCAGAGTACAGTGTGTTAAGTAAGGAAAAACTGCGGAAGAATTTGAATTTTGAAATAGCTTCATGGCAGGTTGCGGTGGAGGAATTATACAAAAGGGAAGTTAATAAAAGCTGATGCTTTTAAAATTTCTTTAATTTTAATCGAAATAAATAACTTGATGTCAAAAAGGATATTAATAACGGGGGCTGCGGGATTTCTTGGTTCTCATTTAAGTGATAGATTTATAAAAGAAGGTTACCATGTTATTGGGATGGATAATCTGATAACCGGGGATATGAAGAATATCCATCACCTCCTGAATAATGATAATTTCGAATTTTTTAATTACGATGTTACCCAGTTCGTTCATGTTCGTGGCGATCTTGATTATATCCTGCATTTTGCATCCCCGGCCAGTCCTATTGACTATTTAAAAATTCCAATCCAGACGTTGAAAGTGGGATCTCTTGGAATATGGCATTTATTAGGGCTTGCCAAGGAAAAAAAAGCCCGTATTCTTATTGCTTCCACTTCTGAAGTTTATGGGGATCCCCTGGTGCATCCCCAAACAGAAGATTACTACGGGAATGTGAATACCATAGGTCCTCGCGGTGTTTATGATGAAGCTAAAAGATTCCAGGAATCAATGACCATGGCTTATCATCGTTTTCATGGGGTAGAAACCCGTATAGCCAGAATTTTTAATACTTATGGGCCCAGAATGAGACTAAATGATGGTAGAGTAATTCCTGCATTTATTGGACAGGCTTTGAGGGGGCAGGATCTTACAGTATTTGGTGACGGTTCTCAAACCCGCTCCTTCTGTTTTGTAAATGATCAGGTAGAAGGAATCTACAGGTTATTGCTTAGTGATTACAGTGACCCTGTTAATATTGGTAATCCCGATGAAATTACCATTAAAGACTTTGCTGAAGAAATTATACGGTTAACCAATTCTGATCAGAAAATCATCTACAAACCCTTGCCGGAAGATGACCCTATGCAACGGCAGCCTGATATAACCAGGGCTAAAGAAATCTTAGGATGGGAGCCTAAAGTTTCAAGACAGGAGGGAATGAAAATCACATATGAGTACTTTAAAGGCCTCACAGAGGAGGAACTTTTTAAAAGTGAGCACAAGGACTTTACCAAGCATATAAAGCTTTAAAACTTTTCTAATGAAGAATACGCCACTGGTTTCTGTAATTATGCCGGCGTTTAATTCTTCGGAATTCATTAGAACTGCCATAAAATCTGTTCTGGATCAGGAATACATTAATTTGGAACTGTTGGTTATTGATGACGCTTCAACAGATAACACTGTTTCAATTGCCGAAAAATTTCAGCAAATGGATCCACGGATAAAAATCCTTAAAAACGACATTAATTCGGGTGCTGGATTTGCCAGGAATAAAGGAATTAGAAAGGCTCAGGGAGATTTTATAGCTTTTTTAGATGCAGATGATCTTTGGCTCCCGCAAAAACTCTCCAGGCAGGTTAAATTTCTTGTCGATAACGATTTAAGTTTCAGTTTTTCAAGTTATTTGTTGATGGATGAAGAAGGAAGGTTATTAGATAAAACTGTGGAAGCTTTACCGGTCCTTTCATATCAAAAACTTCTGAAATCGAATTACGTGGGGAACCTCACCGGAATTTACGATGTAAATAGATTAGGAAAGGTATATTCCCCTTTAGTTAGAAAGCGCCAGGATTGGGCCTTATGGCTCTCCATTTTAGAAAAAGAAGGAAGGACGCAAAGTATAGAAGAACCACTTGCTGTTTACAGGGTCAGGAAAAATTCCATATCTAATAAAAAACTCGACCTTCTCAAGTACAATTTTAACATTTATAAGAATTTCCTGGGATATGGATATTTGAAGAGCAGTAAATACATGGCTTACTTCCTTCTGGAGCATTTCTTCGTTAAGAAGAAGCAAATTAAAACTAGACCTGGGAAATAAATTGTTTTAGTTTCCCGCTTTTATTTCTTTGGAGAATTTGTTTTCTTTCAAAATTAACTTTAAGGTTTTTCCCTACGAAAGTTTCTATGGCACTGAGGATTTTTTGAATTTGAGCCTGGTTAAATTCCTGTTCGCTCACATATTCAATTTTAAAAGTTTCAAGATCGGTTTGAGTAACAACAAATTCCTTTATGCTTCCCGCATCTTCTATAATAGATTTGGTAACATAGTAAAACGTTAATCCGGGAACCACTTTTCCATCTGCAAGCTTAGCCACATCATTCGTTCTTCCGGTCAATTTTTCCAATACCGGCCGTTTTAGAGTACTTGTTTTAGCCAATGCACCCGTATCGCCAATATCATACCGAATCATGGGATGGGCTTTATTGTAAAGCGAGGTGATTACAATTCGGCCTTCTTCTCCTAATGGTAATACCTTGTTGTTCTCATCAAGAACTTCCACAAACAAACTCTGTGAATTCATGATCCATTCCCCAGTTTGATTTTCAAAAGCAATTAAACCAACTTCACTGGCTCCATATTCATTAACCACGGGTACTCCAAAAGTGGTTTCTATGAGAGTTTTATCATTTTCAAATAATTTTTCGGAGGTAACAATGCAAACCTTCAGGTTTGGGCATATGTCTTTTAAAATTATCTTCTGCTTCCGCAGATATTTTGCAAACAGTACAATAGCACTGGTATATCCATTTACGTAATCGAATTTGGAGTTTTTGAACCTATCGAGAAATGCCCTCATTTTTTGTTCGCTGAGGTCAAAAACATTGAAACGCCTTCTAAGGCTCACCCTATCTTTAAATCTTTCCACTAAATTTCCACGGAAGTCAAGGGGAATTCCGTAAAACCTTGCTTGCAGGGACTGGTTCAAATCAATATCGATCCACTGGTACCGGTCTATAAATTCTGCCCAGGTAAGCGCGTGACAAAACCGGTCTTTGGCAAAAATAAAGGGATGGCCGCTGGAACCTGAAGTTTTCCCCACGTAACTGTTACTTTTGCTGAAGTTATTGCTTAACCGTTCTTGCAACGGCCGCTGAAGATCCCCTTTCTGCATCACCGGAACATCTCCCCAGGTTGTAAATTCTTTTTTTTTAAAAAAGGTTTTATAAAACGAATTATTGGCAAGGTGATAATTGACGATCTCCTTTTTTCTTTCTTCCAGATAGGTGCTGTAATCTTCTTCAGGAATTCCCTGAATTTCCCGCAATCTTAACTCGGCCCTGTTTATGGGAAATTTGTTTAGCTGGAGGGATATCTTAAACCAGTTCAAGGGAAATTATAGCTTTATTTTATCTGAAATAATTAGCGCTTCAATTTACAAACATTTATTTTTGGCACAAGAATTTAAAAACACTTCAGATGAATATTTTGATTTTAGGCGCCGGTGGACGGGAACATACTTTTGCTCAAAAAGTTTTAGAAAGTAAACATTGTGACCAGTTATTCGTAGCTCCCGGTAATGCCGGCACCGCCGGAATCGCCAAAAATATTGATTTGAAGGTAACTAATTTTGATGCAATAAAAGAGGTTGTTCTAAAAGAAAATATAAAAATGGTTATTGTGGGTCCAGAGGATCCACTTGTAGCAGGAATTTATGATTATTTTTTAGGGGATGAAGATCTTAAAAAGGTAGCTGTAATAGGTCCTTCAAAGCGAGGAGCCCTACTGGAAGGTTCAAAGGAACGGGCAAAGGAATTTATGTTTTTGTACAAAGTTCCAACAGCTGCTTTCCAAAGTTTTACAAAAGATAGTATTGATGCTGGAAAAAGCTTTCTTGAAGACCTAAAAGCTCCTTATGTTTTAAAAGCAGATGGACTTGCAGCCGGGAAAGGAGTTTTAATTCTTAATGATCTTAAAGAGGCACAGGATGAACTGGAAAAAATGCTGACAGGTCAAAAATTTGGGAATGCAGGTTCCAAGGTGGTTATCGAGGAATTTTTAGATGGAATTGAGTTAAGTGTATTTGTACTAACTGATGGTAAAAATTATAAAATACTTCCGAATGCCAAAGATTATAAGAGGATAGGCGAAGGAGACACCGGATTAAATACCGGTGGAATGGGCGCAATTTCACCTGTGCCGTTTGCCGATGAAGCTTTCATGAAGAAGGTGGAGGAAAGAATTGTTATCCCTTCCATTGAGGGTCTTAAAAAAGAAAATATTGACTACAAAGGATTTTTGTTCATTGGCCTTATGAAAGTTGGCGATGATCCTTATGTAATTGAATATAATGTTAGGATGGGCGATCCTGAAACGGAGGTGGTTTTGCCAAGGATCAAAAATGACCTGGTGGAGCTTTTCACTAATGTTGCCGAAGGAAAACTAAATGAAGCAAATCTTGAAATAGACGAAAGAACAGCTGCTACAGTAATGCTGGTTTCAGGTGGATATCCTGAAGATTATGAAAAAGGTAAAGAAATTACAGGCCTTGATAAGATCTCCGGTTCTTTGGTGTTTCACGCGGGAACGGCACAAAAAGATGGAAGAACTGTCACCAGTGGTGGTCGGGTATTGGCTGTCACTTCCTTTGGAAATGATTATAACGAGGCACTAAAAAAATCTTATCAAAATGCTGAAAAACTACATTTTGATAAGATTTATTATAGAAAAGATCTTGGATATGACTTATCCCAAGAATGAATGTGCAGTTGGATCGCGATTTTCTTCGTCCCTGTCGTTAAACTTTTTAAGTTGTTTCATCCAGTATAAAAATGCTACAAAAGCGATAATGATGAATATCCAGTTTAACGCATTTGCAAGGAACCAGGAAACATATTCAGTATCTCTTAAATAGTAAAAAGGCTGAAATAAAACATCTTCAAAAAGCTCCTGAATTCCCTCGAAAAAATCTCTCATTGTATAACTTTGTTATATTACTTTACAAAAATATAAAAAACGCCAATGCTAACAAGCTTTTTTAGCAAATCAAAACCTATTAATTTCCTGGTTGTCCTCCTTTTCATGGCCATATATTATTTTGTTGCCAATTTCCAGGCAGTGTTTGTAAATTTTTCTGTTCCTCTGTTACTGAAGAAGATTGGTATTTTTCTATGTTTTCTAGTTAGTGTTTCGGTGCTGAATTTCATTGCGAAAAAAAATGACCTTACAAAGCGCAGCGCCTATAAAGTCATTATTTTTGCGGCTTTAGCCGTAACTTTTCCCAATATATTACAGGATAACCAGGTAATAGTAGCCAATCTTTCGGTTTTGCTTGCTCTTCGCAGGATTATAAGCTTAAAGTCCCATAAAGATGTTCAAAAGAAAATATTTGATGCCACCTTCTGGATATGCATAGCTTCCCTATTTTATTTCTGGGCAATCCTGTTTTTATTCATTGTTTATAGCGGAATTCTGCTACATTCAGCCAATTATTTCAAGAACTGGCTTATTCCTCCCGTTGCTTTTTTTGCTGTACTTGCACTGGTGCAGTCCTTTGATATTATAGTTTACGATAGTTTTTATACCTTCGGCGACTGGTATGATGAAACTTATTTTGATTTTAGTTTATACCAGGATCCCGCGCTTTTAATACCTCTAAGTATTACACTTGCTCTTGCAGTCTGGACACTTTTTTATTATTTCGGATTAATGCAAAAAGCTAATATTAATTCACGGCCCACTTATATTCTGGTCCTTTTGACGCTAATGATAGCGGTTGCAATTGCGTTATTTGCCCCGGCGAAAAATGGTAGTGAACTTCTTTTTTTCTTTATTCCACTTTCCATTATTGTTTCCAATTATTTTGAACAGAAAAAAGAGAAGATTTTTAAAGAGGTCCTGCTTTTTGTAATTATATTAATGCCTATCCTTATTCCGGTTTTCTTTTGATAAGGTAAACTCCATATACTATGAGTCAAATTGTTTTGGAAGAAATTCAGGAGGAATTAAAGAAGCGTTGGGAGGTGGAGTATTTATGGGGAAGAAAGCAAAATGATCTATGCGACAAAAGATCTGGTTTTATTTATGAAATATCCAACTGGAATAAGCTACTTCATAAGATAGGGGAAGTTAATTCTGAAGGCAAACTGGATCGAGTTGAATTTTTTAATTACAGTTGCAACCGGTGGTATAACTTCTGGAGCGCAATGGCGGTTGAAAAAATTTTTACCGATCTTAAAGGAGTGCAACCGGGAAAAAATCCGAAGGACAGGCTGGTTGATTTTACCTTAGAAGGAATTAGTTTTGATCATAAAACAACTATTTTTCCCAAAGGATTTGGAAAAACCTACTCTTACGCCAAAACACACAAGGAAGAATTGATTTCCTGGTTGTATAATAATCAAAGTACCCAACAAAGACAGCATTTTTCAAATCGTTTATTTCTGGTAGTTTATGCCAAAGATCAACAGCATTGGAAATTAAAAGCAGAAGTTTTGTGGCTTAAAGACATCATTGAAAAATATGTTACTACTTTTGAAGTCTCAAAGTTAAAAAGTATTCACTTCCTTCGGGAATGAAAGCATATTCAGACATCATTTGGGCGGTTAAATGAATTATATAGGCTCTAAAAATAAACTGGCTGCTTTTATTAAAGCAAACGTGGAAAACGTTGTTTCTTTAGATACAAAAAAAACTGTTTTCTGCGACCTTTTTGCAGGGACCGGTATTGTGGGCCGTTCTTTTAAAAGTGCCGTTAAAACGGTCATTGCAAATGATGTAGAATATTACAGCTATATATTATTACAAAATTACATCGGCAATTCCAAAGAGTTGAATATTCAGCATCTAATCGATGATTTAAACAATCTTGAAGGAGAGAAAGGTTTTATTTTTCAGAATTATTCCGAAGGGGGAGAAGCAAACCGGCTGTACTTTAATACAGCCAATGGTAAAAAAATAGATGCAGCACGAAAAAAGATTGAAAGCTGGAAATTTTCTTTAGCCATCAACCAAAACGAATATGTTTTCCTTCTTGCATCACTTTTGGAAAGTGCAGATAAAGTTGCCAACACAGCATCGGTTTACGGAGCTTATTTAAAAAATATAAAGGCATCAGCAAAAAAGGAGATAGCTATAAAACCTGCCTATTTTGAATCAACCAAAAATTCTCATCTGGTGTTTCAAAAAGATGCCAATGAATTGATCGGGGAAATTAGCGGAGACATACTATACCTTGATCCACCATACAATGCCCGTCAATATGGAGCAAATTACCATTTGCTTAATACTATTGCAAAATATGATACCTTTGTACCTAAAGGCAAAACCGGCCTTAGAACCTATTATAAATCTGCTTATTGTAAAGCGGGAGAAGTGCAGAATTCGTTTGAAACATTAATTAAAAAAGCTGATTTCAGTTACATTTTTTTGAGTTACAACAACGAAGGTTTAATGCCCGCGGGAGAAATTAAGAGAATAATGGAACGCTACGGGAGATATGATTTGGCAACCAAAGATTATCAGCGGTTTAAAGCAGACAAAACAGAGAACAGAAATCATACTGCTGTGGCCACCACAGAATATTTACACATTTTAGAAAAAAATCAATAGCATGTTTTCAGATAAAGCAAATAAAGTTTTTCAGGAAGTAATAAGTAAATACCATGAAAAGGATTCTGTAGAGCAATCTTTTGAAAATCCTTATGATAAAAATGAGCACCTTATAGAGCATCTATTGTATAGAAAATGCTGGATAGATACGGTCCAGTGGCATTATGAGGATATTATTCGTGATCCTAATATCGATCCTGTAGCGGCATTAAAATTAAAACGTCAAATTGATGCTTCTAACCAGGACAGAACAGATATGGTGGAGTTCATTGACAGTTATTTCCTGGAGAAATATAAAAATGTAACCCCTCATAGAGATGCTACTATAAATACAGAGAGTCCTGCTTGGGGAGTGGACAGGCTATCTATTCTTGCTTTAAAAATCTATCATATGGATGAAGAAGCTCACAGGAGCGACGCAAGCAGTGATCATAAGGAGAAATGTAAAGCTAAGCTGGATGTGCTTTTGGAACAAAGAAAAGATCTTTCTTCTGCAATAGACCGGCTTCTTCAGGATATTTCAGAAGGAAAGAAGTATATGAAGGTTTATAAGCAAATGAAAATGTATAATGATGAAGAACTAAATCCTGTTCTTCGGAATAAATAAAAATTATGTTTGGCCGATGGTTTTCAGGAAGACGAAAATTTTCTCCCAAGGGAGTTGAGGCGCCAAATGTTCCTAATCCTCATATTTTAGTTATAAGATTATCGGCGATGGGTGACGTTGCCATGCTTGTTCCTGTTATAAGATCTGTTTCAGAAGCTTATCCAAAACTTAAGCTGACCATTCTTACACGTAAATTTTTTGCCCCCCTTTTTAAAGATATTCCTAATGTGGAGGTTTATGATGCCGACGTTTCTGGCGTGCACGCGGGGGTAATGGGGTTAAGCCGTCTTGCAAAAGAACTGCGGAACCAGGAAATAGATGCAGTGGCAGATATGCATGATGTTTTGAGAAGCAATGTATTAAAATCCATTTTTTGTCTTTATGGAATTCCGGTGGAGCAAATTGATAAAGGAAGAGCAGAGAAAAAAGCATTAACAGCTGCCGATAATAAAGTCTTTAAACAATTAAAATCTACCCATCAGCGCTATGCAGATGTTTTTGCCGCCCTTGGATATCCTGTCACTTTGAATTATACAGCGCCCGAAAAACAAAACCTTTCTGCCAGGGTTAGAGCTTTAACCGGGAATAATCCCTGCAAATGGTTGGGAGTAGCCCCATTTGGACAACATAATTCTAAAGTATATCCCGAAGATCTTATGGAAGAGGTACTGCGGTCATTAGACAGTGAGGGAAATATTAAAACTTTCTTATTTGGCGGTGGCAGCACAGAAAAACATAAACTGGAAACACTGGCATTGAAATTTAAGAATGTAAAATCTCTGGCAGGGAAGTTTTCTTTTGAAGAAGAACTTGCTTTAATTTCAAATCTTGATGCGATGCTATCCATGGATAGCGGGAATGCTCATTTAGCTGCAATTTTTAATATTCCGGTGGTAAGCTTATGGGGAGTAACTCATCCTTTTGCGGGATTTAAAGCTTATAACCAACCTTTGGAGAATTGTCTTCTTCCAGACCTTGATCAATTTCCACAAATTCCAACTTCCATTTATGGGAACAAGGTTCCGGTAGGATATGAAGATGTAATGAGAAGCATACCGCCCCAAAGAGTAGTTGATAAAGTAAAAAAAGTAATTACACACCGTTAATTACCAAAAAACGCCCTTACCCCAATGGGGGAACTCTTAAACTAAAATAAAAGAGGCAGCTTCGCTACCTCTTGATCCTCAACCGCGAATAGCGGGTTTGCTATAATTTCATTTATAAAGTAAAAACTCTCCGGTTAGGGCGGGGGACCCTTTGGAGGTTAAACGTCGTCGTAATCAACCTTAAGGGTAGCAGTTAAAGGTTGGGCCTGGCAGGTCAAAATCAAGCCTTCTTCAATTTCACTATCAGTAAGGATCTGGTTTTTGCGCATTTCAGCTTTTCCTTCTTTTATTCTCGCGATGCAGCTGCTACAAATACCTCCCTGGCAAGAATAGGGTACATCAAGATCATTATCTAGAGCCGCATCAAGCACGGTTCCATCGCTGTCCATCGTCATTACCGTTTCTTCATCATCGACTAAAATCGTCAATTCTACTTTTCCTTCAATGGCAGTGTCCACAGGACCTTTTTCTTCAGTTGAAAAAAGTTCAAATAAAATGTTTTCATCTGTAACTCCACGGCTTTTTAAAATAGCAGTAACATTGTTTATCATTTCTTCGGGACCGCAGAGGTAAAAGGATTTAAAGCTGGTATCCCGAAACTTATTGTTTAGAACGTAATTAACAGTACTTGCTTCTATTCTTCCGAAGTGGGAATCTTCTTCCCGCGTGCGGCTGTAGACAAATTCTATAAATAATCTCTCATGAAATTTGGCCTGAAGTTCCAGTAGTTGCTTATAAAAAATGGTCGTTTCGTTAGATTTATTTCCGTAAACCAGCAGGAATTTACTTTGCGGCTCTTTTTCTAAAACAGTTTTTAGTATAGAAAGCACAGGTGTGATCCCGCTCCCTGCAGCAAAAGCTGCATATGTGGTAGAATTGTCTCCCGGTTCAAAAATGAATTTTCCTTCGGGAGGGTGAACCTCAAGAACATCTCCCGTTTTTAATTTGTTATTTGCAATTACAGAAAACATCCCGTTTTTAACCTCTTTAACGGTCACCTTAAATTCTCCCGAACCCGGCGCGGAACATAAAGAGTAAGCCCTGCGAATTTCCTTACCGTTAATTTCTGTTTTTATGGTTACGTATTGGCCTGCTTTAAAATTAAATTTCTCCTTTAGATCTGCAGGAACTTCAAAAGATAAACTAACAGCTTCGGGGGTTTCCCTTATTACCTCTTTTATCTTTAAAGCATAAAATTTGTTCATTTTTTCCTATTTAGTCGCAAAAATACAAAGTCTCTTCTTTTTTAGTTGTAACAAATTGGTAAATTTCCACACTAGTAGAAAAACAATTGTTATGGTTAAGCAATTACTATCTCTGGAGTGGAAAGCCTTCTTTAGGTCGGCAAGTTTAGGGAAAAGTATAGGTTTAAAAATTCTTATGGGGTTTCTGGCAATGTATTTCACTGCTATTTTCCTGTTGTTTGGAATTGGACTTTATCCATTAATCAATGAATTTTTTCCAGGAGAGGAACCTCTTTTGGTTGCAAATAGGTTTGTCCTTCTTTGGTTATTGGGAGAACTAACCATTCGCTTTTTTCTTCAAACTTTACCGGTTCTGGATATTAAACCGTTGATGGTGCTCCCG
The DNA here is from genome assembly GCA_964639695.1 of uncultured Antarcticibacterium sp. Lineage (GTDB taxonomy): Bacteria > Bacteroidota > Bacteroidia > Flavobacteriales > Flavobacteriaceae > Gillisia. The sequence goes on from CAZXEY010000070.1 coordinate 14,350, forward strand.
ATTAAAAAAAGTAAAGTGGTGAATTTCGTCTTATTGAAATCCATTTTTTCATTTTTCAATTTTCTTCCCTTATTGGTGATAATCCCTTTTGGAATTTTTAATATTTATAAAAGCGAATTTTCTGTAGAAGCCATTGTTGCCTGGATGATTGCTATGACAGGATTGACTTTATCTGTTAATTTTGCAAATTTTATTATTAAAAAGAGATTTACAGATAATTTAAAGGCTCTTATTCCGGTTGTTATTGCAGCTGTTGTCTTTGCCCTTCTTGATTATCTTGAGATATTTCAAATCACATTATGGTTTGGAAAAGGGTTGGATCTTGTGCTTGAATACTATTGGGTGGCTGGTATTCCTGCTCTAATTTTTATTCTTCTTTTTTACTGGAATAAAATTAATCTTCAGGGTAAATTCTATCTCGACGCCAGTCTAAGGGAGAAATCTAAAAATGTAGACACGAAAGAATTTCTCTGGACCAAAAAATTCGGAGATATCGCACCTTATCTTCAGCAGGATCTTAAATTGATCTGGAGAAACAAGAGGCCAAAAACTGCCATTTATATGTCCCTGCTATTGTTAAGCTATGGATTGATATTTTATCCGCAGGAGACTTACCAGGGAATGCCGTGGTTCTTTGTTTTCGTGGGAATTTTTATCACGGGGATCTTCATGATCAATTTTGGCCAGTTTATTCCAGCCTGGGATGCGAGTTATTATCCTATGATTATGACTCAGAATATTCCACTTAAGAAATATCTTGCCGCAAAAGCAGGATTATTGACCTTTAGTGTAGTGGTTCTGGCAATTTTAGCCACTCCGTATGTATATTTTGGCTGGCGTATTTTCTTTTTAAATATTGTTTGTGCTATTTACAACATCGGGGTAAATATTCCTGTCCTGTTATATGCAGGGTCATTTAACAGAAAAAGAATAGACCTGGATAAAAGTCCGTTTATGAATTATCAGGGAACAGGAGCAGCCCAGTGGCTGGTGGGAATACCATTAATGGCAATCCCGGTTTTATTTTTCTGGTTGTTCTATAAATTTATATCCTTTGAAAGCGGTGCAGCTTTTCTTTTAGGACTTGGATTGCTTGGGCTGGTATTTAGAAATTATGCGATCTCTTTTATAGCCGGGCTTTATAAGAAGAATAAATATGCTATGATTGAGGGATTTAAACAAAAAGGTGAATAAAAATTCAAAAGATATGATTACAGCAACGAATTTATCTAAAGTTTATAACGGAGTAACGGTTCTCAATATCGATCACCTTGAAATTCCCTCTGGCCAAAGTTTTGGACTTGTAGGAAATAATGGCGCCGGGAAAACAACCTTTTTTAGCACCTTGTTGGATTTGATAAAACCTACAACCGGGAACATCTTTAACAACGATATAACAGTTAGTCAAAGTGAAGAATGGAAATCATTTACTGCTTCATTTATTGACGAAAGCTTTCTTATAGGATATCTTACTCCCGAAGAATATTTTTATTTTGTCGGGGAACTTCGCAAAGAAAATAAAGCAGATGTAAATGCATTATTAGAAAGTTTTGAAGACTTCTTTAACGGTGAAATTATTGGACGCCGTAAATATCTGCGGGATCTTTCCAAGGGAAATCAAAAAAAGGTTGGAATAGTAGCCTCTTTAATAGGAAATCCAAAAGTTGTTATTCTGGATGAACCCTTTGCGAATCTGGATCCTACCACGCAGTTCAGGTTAAAAAAGATCATTAAGCAAATGGCTTCAGAAAGGGATACGACCTTTTTAATCTCGAGCCATGATCTTATCCATGTAACTGAGGTTTGTGAAAGAATTGTAGTTTTGGATAAAGGAGTTCTGGTAAAAGATATTATTACTTCTGAAGCTACTCTAAAAGAACTTGAAGCCTATTTCGCGGGGGAGCAACCTGCTGAAGTTTAATTCTCTTCTACCTACACCTCTGCGTTTCTAAAAAGAAATGTATTTTAGCATACTAAAATTTACAGTGCGCAGTTATTTATTATATCAAGAACTAATTGATTTTGAATAGATTTACCTTTGGAAGTATATGTCTTGTACTGGTGATTGCTTTTTCGGGATGTTCCCGGAAAAAGAATACGTTCATCAATAGGAACTGGCATGCCGTAACTTCAGAATACAACACTCTTTACAATGGGGATCTCGCACTGGATCTTGGAAAACAGCAAATAGCAGAAGGGTATCAGGAAAATTTTTGGGATATACTCCCTGTAGAGCGAATGCAAATTTCCAGGGAGATTACCCTTCCGGGAACTATAAGAAATGAAAATTTTAAAGTAGCCGAGGAAAAAGCAGCAAAAGCAATTCAGCGGCATTCCATGCTAATTGGAGGCAAAGAAAAGAATCCGCAGATCGATGAGGCTTATTTACTGTTAGGAAAAGCCCGGTATTACGACCAACGTTTTATTCCGGCTTTAGAAGCTTTTAATTACATTCTTTTTAAATATCCTGCCAGTAATACTATAAATCACGCTCAAATTTGGCGGGAAAAGGTAAATATGCGCCTGGATAATGATGTTTTGGCCATTGAAAACCTG
>CAZXEY010000071.1:0-16904 GCA_964639695.1 uncultured Antarcticibacterium sp.
TAGAAGAATGTTTTTTATATCTGCCTGAGTTGCAGAAAAATCGATGTTTTGAAGGTCATTTCTGGTTACAGGGGAATAAACTTCAGTATTGGTAATTAAAGTAACCTCTCCATCTTCAGGTAAATTTTCCAGCAATTCCTGTATACTACGGTCGAGTAATCTTCCACGTTGGCCCTGAGCCTGCATACTATAGGAATTATCGAGGTAAATAATCGTTTCAGAATTATTGATATCTCCTGCACTAACTTGCGAAGGAAAAAAGGGTTGTGCGAAAGCAAGTATAATAGCCGCTAAAAGAAGAAGCCTTGTGGTGAGAACAAGCCATTTCTTTAGCTGCGAACTTTTGCGGGTTTGTTCAGTTAAACGCTTAAGAAATTTTACATTGGTAAATTGTTCTTTCCTGAATCTTCTAAGTTGAAAAAGATGAACGAGAATAGGAATTATTAAGAAAAGCAGTGCGTATAAAATTTCCGGATGGTTGAACTGCATTAAGTAAGAGTTATTTTCCAAAAATAGCAAAAGCCTTAGAGATTGTATAAACTTCTACAGCCTTTCTACAGAAAATTTAAAATCGCTGCCTATTCCGGGTTCAGAAGATACTTCTAGACGGCCCCCCATGCTTTCCACTAATTTTTTCACAGTGGCAAGACCAATCCCGCTGCCGGGGTTCCCATGCCTGTCCATGGTATCGAGGGTTGTGAACAGATCAAAAATTTTATCGGCATTTTCCTGTGAAAATCCTTCTCCATTATCAATAACTTCAAAGAAATAACAATTCTCTTCCTCTTTAAATTTTATATCAATTCGTCTAACCTTCTTCTGGTTGTATTTAAGCCCGTTACTTATAAGATTTAAAAACACCTGTGTTAAAGCGGCTTTATTGACATTATGAAGGGTAACCCCTTGTGGAAAATTAATAACCACATCTTCTTCCACTTCGTATAAATTCGCAATTTCTTTAAGAAGCTGTGAGAGATCCACATTTTCATAGTCTTTTTCAAGAATATGTTCACTGCGGTAGAAACTAAGAATACCGTCTACGTAATTTCTCAGGGAATAGGATGATTCCACCAAATAATCCAGGTACTGCCGTGTTTCATCATCCAGTTTATCCTTGTTCTCTTCTTTTAAAAGTTCGGTTAACGAAATAATATTGGCAAGTGGGGATTTAATATCGTGGGAAACAAGACTGGCAAATTTTTCCAGTTCTTTATATTTCTGTTTTAGTTGACTCTGGATCTGTTGAAACTGATGATTCTGTTTACTGAATTCAATAAGCCTCATACTTTGATTTCCTAAGGCTATTAAAGCTTTATTTTGATTTTCGTGAAGAGTTCTTTCTTTGGTATCCAGAATACTTAGAACGGCTATGGGAAATCCCTGGCTATCTTTTAAAATAACACCTGTATAAAATTTATACTCTTCCTGAAAGACTTTGGAAACCGCAACAAATATTTCTGGATTATCACTGTAATTTATGGAAAATAGTTCCTTCCCAGATTTTAAAGCGGCGGCAGAAAAAGAAATTTCCTTTTTAATACTTCGAGCTTTTAAACCATATGAGGATTTAAACCAAATTTCATCCATATCAATGATTCCCAGGTATGCAACAGGGGTCTCACAAACAGTTGCAGTTAAAAAAGTTATTTGGTTGTATTCTTTATCGGGTGACTTAGAGAGATTATAATCATCGAGTACAGCAAGGCGAAACTTTTCGGTTAAAGATTGTTTTTGGTCCATATAGATGAAGCTTCTTTAAAGCTGTTTTCTCTTTATCAATATTAGGAATAAAATTTCTTCTAAATTACGATAAAATGTAAATAATTAACAAAAAGCAGTCCGTTTTACCGAAAATTTAAAAGTGGTGCCTTCATTTACTTTAGATTCCACAGAAATTTCTCCCTCTAAAGAAGTAATTAAATTCTTAACAGTAGAAAGACCTATTCCATTACCACGGTTTCCCGCTCTGTCCTGTTCTGCCAATACAGTAAATAATGTGAAGATTTCTTCCTGTTTATCGAGAGGAATACCAATTCCATTATCGGCTACCGAGAAAAAATAATATTCTTCATCTTCTTCACAGGTAACGTTAATTTCAATCTTTTCCTTTACATTGTACTTCAAACTGTTCCCAATGAGGTTCATGAAAATTTGTTCCAGTGCCGCCCTGTTGCATTTGAGAATTTTATTTTCTTCAGGAAAATTGATGACACAATCATAATTGATATTTAAAAGATCAATGATCTCTTCCAGCAGGTCCTGAATATCAAATTCTTCAATTACTTTATCGGTTAAGCTATCGCTTTCATAATGTTCAAGAATGCCCTTGATATAATTACTGAGCTTAAAAGAAGATTTTTTCAAATAGTCTAAATATTCTTTTCCCTGAGCGTCAATCTTATCCCCGTATTTTACCTTTAAAAGATCAGATGTAATTATAATATTTGCCAGGGGCATTTTCATATCATGGGAAACAGTTCCTGCAAAATTTTTAAGCTGATTGTTCTTTCTTTTAAGTTCCTCTTTTACTTTTTGAAGATCAATATTTTGCCTCCTAAGCTCGAAAAGATTTTCAACCTGCCTTGCAAGCGATTTCATGGCTATTTTTTGTTCTTCATCCAATTTTCTTGGAGCCGTGTCCAAGACACATAAAGTTCCTAATACAGATCCATCAAATGATTTTAATGGCATTCCCGCATAAAACAGCAGGGGAGGGTTCGATAGGGTATAGGGATTATTTTTAAATCTTGGATCTTCACGGGTATCATTAATTTCCAGTAAATCTTCCGGGTGAAGTATTGCGTGGGAACAATGGGAAATATTTCTTTCAGCTTCAGTTCGGTCTGTTCCTACTTTAGATTTAAAATATTGCCTATCATCTCCAATTAATGTAATAAGGGAAACTGGTACTTTGCAAATAAAAGAAGCCAGTTTTGTAATGTTGTCATAGCTGTCTTCCTGGGTAAGAGGGAGTAATTCTAATTTTTCAAGTGCAGAAAGTCTTGATTTTTCGTTAACCGGAATATCGGCGTATATCATAGAAAATTTTTTACCTGCCATTAAGAAATTGCAGGATATTCCCAAAGTTAATCAAAAAAAGTCATTGGTTAAAGAAATGTTAATACTTCTCAAATACTCCTAATCCAAACAAGGCAAAATCATATTTAACAGGATCCTTAGGATCTAATTTCCTTAAAGAGTTATCCAGTTCAAGTAAGGCTTTGGCATCATTTTGCTTTCTTTTCAGCAAATTTAATTTTCTCGCGGTATTACCAGAATGTACATCTAAGGGGCAGGATAATTGTGCTGGATTTATATCCTTCCATATTCCAAAATCTACACCCTTTAAATCTTTTCTCACCATCCACCTCAAAAACATATTTATTCTTTTTGCAGCTGAATTTTTTAAGGGATCACTTACATGTTTTTCAGTCCGGGAAAGGTGGGAGAGTTCAAAAAAAATTTTTTTAAATTCATGGATGCTGAATTGAAGAGAATTTTTTTCAGCATTTTTATTAAAAACTGCTTCCAATCCGCCGTGGTTTAGATAAATGTTTTTAAGAGAAGTAATAAAATACTGCAGATCCTCACCATTAAAGGTCCTGTGAACGAAGCTGTTTAATCTTTGAAAATCTTTGGGAGAATGATTCATTACAAAATCGTGAGGTGAATTTCCCATGAGCTCCATAAGGCGGTTTGCATTATTTAAAATGCTCTTCCTGTTACCCCAGGCGATAGTTGCAGTAATAAATCCTGAAATCTCTATATCTTCTTTTTTAGTGAAAAGATGCGGGATCTTTATAGGGTCTGATTCAATAAATTGAAGGGTGTTATATTGCTCAACCTTAAAATCAAGAAAGGATTTAATTTCTTTTTTACTTATCATTTAGATTATAATGTTCTCCTGAAACTAAAGGATCTCTCCATCCACCATGGTAAGTTTACGGTCGGCCATGTTTGCTAATTCTTCATTGTGAGTCACAATAACAAAGGTTTGCTTAAACTCTTCCCGAAGCCTGAAGAATAATTTATGAAGGTTTTCTGCAGATTCGCTGTCGAGATTTCCTGAAGGTTCATCTGCAAAGATTACAGCAGGATTATTCACTAAAGATCGTGCTACGGCAATTCTCTGTTGTTCTCCACCGCTTAGTTCAGATGGTTTATGGTTAGCTCTTTGAGTTAATCCTAAAAAAGATAGAAGATCTTTGGCACGTTTCTCTGCTTCACTTTTAGAGGTTCCTTTAATAAAAGCAGGAATACAAATATTTTCTATGGCAGTAAACTCAGGTAACAATTGGTGAAACTGAAATATAAATCCTATTTGCTCATTTCGAAACTTCGAGAGTTTTTTTGTGCTTTGGGAATAAATATCAATATCATTAATCTTTAAGACGCTCTTCTTATTCTTTTCAGGTTGATCCAGGGTTCCCAGGATTTGTAGTAAAGTGGTTTTACCGGCGCCCGATGCACCCACGATAGATACGATTTCACTTTTGTCTATTTGAAGATTAACTCCTTTTAAAACGTGGAGATCTCCATAATATTTATGAATGTTTTCTGCGTATATCATTTAGATTGAAAAAGTGAAATTAACCATTAACTTTTAAAGATGTTATTAATATTATTATAATCCAGAAAGTAAACAATTCTAAGAGATATGTTTTGTCTTAACGGTTCCTGCAAAAGATCCCCCAAACTTTCCACATAAGGGATTTCGCTCTTACTATTCAGGTTAAAAATAGAATTTCTGTAAAGAAGAATGGCTTCACTACCCGGTGCAAATTGCCAGCTGTAACTAAAATCCAGATTCCAGATATTAAAATTTGCATTAGGATCATTTGCGGGATTAAAATTGACTGGGGTAAGATTTCCTGTATTTTCTAATCTTGAATATTCTGTTAACGGAAAAGTTGCAGAAGACCAGAAATTTCTAAAACTTAAATTCAGGGCTTGTCGTGTATTAAAATTATAACTCGCCCTTATAGAATTCTCAACACTTTCTGTATCCCTTCCTGCAAAATATACATTTTTATTGGAAATACTTACAAAACTGGGCCGGTTAGAATCTTTATTGTAATTAAATGAATAAACAAAACTTAGTTTGTCACTAAACCGAAATCGTGGTCTTAATCTTAATCGGCTACTTTCTCTGTTGGTTCCCGGCCACTTACGGTAGGATAGTCTCACATCATAAGCAAATTTTTTTCTGTAATCTGACGAAGCCCAGGATTCCACACCAAAGTTTTCTCCATATATAACAAAGGCTCCCTCTTTACGGGGTTCAAAAAAATCTTTAGACTCTGTATCATATTCAATTTCACCACCAAAAGCAAATCGTCCTTTTGTCACACCAAAAAAGTTAATTCCAATTCCCGAACCAACATTAACATTGGGTTTGTAACTTCTTAAATGATTTGCTGAAAGCCGAATCCTATATTCATTAAAAATTCCTGAAGGTTCAAAAATCTGGTAAGATGTGTAGGCAAAAAAATTGTTATAATTATTTCTAAAATTTAGTCCCAGGTCATTAATATCATAAGTCTCATTAGCAAAACTGTGGTCAAATCCATATCTAATGTTTCCTTTGGTTCGGTCTACTTCAAAATTGGAGGCAAAACCTGTAATATTTTGGGCCCGATTTACATTACTCACCTTCGCTTCTCCCGAAAAATTAAATGAATTACTCCTGTTAAAAACGTCGAACAAAAACCCCGTCACGTTACCATCCCTAAAATTTCCCTCCCGGGTTACATTAGTATTAATAAGAGTGATTGAAGAATTTTGGTTAAAACGTTGATCAAGGACAAGAATATTATAATTAGCAAAAGGCTCGGTAACCAACTCCCGTTGAATATCCAGTAGGGTATCCCGAAAGATTGCTTTAGTCTCCTGGGTAATTGCATTAAAGAACCCGACTCCAAGATCATTATCGGTTCTACCTGATATCTTTAAGGCGTTTAACAACGCAGTTTCTTCAGGATTATCTACGATTATTTCATTATCTAAAAGCTGTCGTTGCGCGGTATTAAAACCTCTGGGAGTATCCCCAATTCTTCTTGAATAGAATAAATTTCCCTTTGTGAATAGTTCTGTTCCTTCAGTAAAAAATGCACGGTTTTCTCCAAAAGCCTGCTCAAACGGACCTAAATTCAATTCAACCTGATCGAACGCCGTTTGGCCAAAATCAGGTATTAAAGTAGCATCTAAGGTAAAAGCATCTGTAATCCCATATTTTATGTCAAGACCTGCGCTAAAATTTGTAATCGTATTATCTTTAAAATTATCCACTTCCGCCGATGTGTAGGGATAAAAGCTCAATCTTACGGGTGGATCGATGTTATTAATACCTGTTAATAATCCCGTATACTGGGAAACCCTTCCGGTGGATCTGTCAATGTAGTTCCAGGAATAAGTTTCATTTAAATGAGCAATTCTTCTAACAAACTGGATTCCCCATAACTGTTCTTCTTTCTTCGGAAAACGAAGTGCCGCATAAGGAATTTTCATTTCGGCATACCATCCTTTATCATCATAAGATATTTCGCCTTCCCAAACCACATTGTAACTAAAGTCTTCATTTCCACCGCTCATTTTTGCATCGGCAATAGCTCCGGCTGAAGTAATCATAAAGCGGGTTTGATTTTCACCGTCATTATAAGTATTGACATCAAATACGAAAAAATCTGACTGCCCGATGTTATCTCTTTGTGTAAATTGTCTCAGTATTCTATCTGGTTCATTATCATACATGTAAACAGCTAGATAAATAGCCTCATTATCATATAGTACTTTTACTTCTGTAGGGTGGGTAGGGCGGCTGGGAGTACCATCACCGGGTTCTACCATAACAAAATCTGTAGCTACAGGAATGTTTTTCCAAACGTCATCGTCTAAAATTCCATCAATTTTTGGTGTGGCAGTAACATTTTGGGCCTCGTAAACTTTTTTAGAAGGAAGGTCTTTTTTAGTATTTTGTGATCTCACAGTATTTCCAAAAGAAATAAAGATCAAGACCAGCAGGGCTTTATAAAACATTTAATTATTAACTCTAAAAATTATAAAATCAGGAGGAATGCAAGATTACGAAGAATTAAGAAATATAGAAACCTAAACCGAATTTATCATTTAAAATTATTAATCTTGTTTAATTTTTAATTACTTTTGATAAACAAAATAAAAAAGATATGAATGCAGAGGAAAAAGAAGTGGCGACATTAGCCGGAGGTTGTTTTTGGTGTACTGAAGCAGTTTTCGAAAGATTAAAAGGTATAGAAAAAGTAACTTCAGGATTTACAGGTGGAAACATAAAAAATCCTGCATATAGGGAAGTAATTACTGGAAGAACGGGTCACGCCGAAGCTGTAGAAATAGTATTTGACCGCACCGTGATAAGTTTTGAAGAGATTTTATATGTTTTTTTTAGCACACACGATCCCACCACTCTTAACAGGCAGCAGTATGATGTTGGAACACAATATAGAAGTGCCATATTTTACCATTCCAAAGATCAATTTGAAACTGCGAATAAGGTTATTGAAAAACTTGAAGAAGAAAATGTTTTTAAAGATCCCATTGTTACCGAAGTTACTCCTGCCTCACCCTTTTATGAAGCAGAACCCGAACACAAGGAATATTACAGCAGGCACAGGGAACAGCAATATTGCCAGGTGATCATTGATCCAAAAATCAAAAAACTTAAAGAGAAGTTCTCTACTAAACTTAAATAGTAAATAATTAGAATGTATAAATACCTTGAAGAATACGAAGAGGTGGCAACCGGGCAGGTCGAAAACAGTTATAGAAATATAATCGCCAGCCTGGGGGAAGATACCGGCCGGGAAGGAATAGTGAAAACTCCTGAAAGAGCAGCAAAAGCAATGCAGTTTCTTACTCAGGGTTATGCTGCAGATCCTGACAAAATCCTTAAAAAAGCAATGTTTAAAGAGGATTACAATGAAATGGTGGTGGTAAAGGATATTGAGGTTTATTCCCTTTGTGAACATCATTTATTGCCATTCTTTGGTAAAGCGCATATAGGTTATATTCCAAACGGCCATATAGTGGGTCTTAGTAAATTACCCCGTGTAGTAGATGTCTTTGCAAGACGGTTACAAGTACAGGAACGGTTAACCCATAATATACTGGAATGTATCAATAATACCTTACAACCCAAAGGTGTTGCAGTGGTAATCGAAGCTCAACATATGTGTATGATGATGCGGGGTGTGCAGAAACAAAATAGTATTACCACAACTTCAGGCTTTAGAGGTCAATTTGAAAGTAATGAAACACGTGCCGAATTTATGAATATCATAAGTTCTAATCTAAGATAACTGGCATTTATTTTGCAGTTAATTGATAAATCTAATGAAACCGAAAATGAAAAGAACTAAAAAAGATTTATTAATTAAGGGAGTTATCTACGATGTAATTGGTATGGCAACGTATGCTGTTCCTTTAGTGGGTCCATTTTTAGATTTGCTTTGGGCACCCTATGCCGCCAGGAAGATGACCAATATGTATCCCGGTACCAATGGAAAAATAGCATCGGTGCTGGTATTTATTGAAGAATTACTCCCGGGTACAGATGTTATTCCAACTTTTACATTGATGTGGCTGTATACCTTTGTTTGGAAAAAACAAAAGGATGAAGTAATTATTGAAGCTGAAGTTGTTTCATAATATATAAAGAAATGGGGCTTTAGGCCCCATTTTTTTCTTATAAACTAGCTCTAAGGCTAATGCTAATGTTCCGGCCTCTGTTAGGAATGCCATCTGGTTTTAATCTCGATAAATGAGAAATATAGGTTTTATCGAATAAGTTATTACCGCTTAAACGAAGGCCTAAAATAGTTCCATTAAAATCAAAATCCCCACCAACTCCCGCGTTTACCAAAGTATAGCCTGGTGTTTCGGTTTCAAAAACACTTATCTGGTTTTGCCTGAAGGTACTTTTGGATGTTAAAAAGGCATAGCTGTCATTAAAACCAATTACTTTATCAAATTCAAAACGTAAGGTATTGGTTACAGAAGTTGCCGGTATCAAGGGTAAATTTTCCCCATTTTCTTTTTGTCCCTTTACAATCTCTATGCTGCTTTCCAAATGCAACCAGTCCAGGGGATGTGGATGGATATGGATTCCGGCTTCTCCACCATAAAGATTTGCATCTTCCTGTAAATAAATAAATACAGGATCTCCATCAATAATTTCATTAGTGGGATTAAGAAAAATATAGTCATTAATTTTGTTATAAAAACCATTAATAAAGAATTCAAAATGCTCATTCCTGTATTCCAGCGCTATATCAGTTTGGAAATTTTGTTCATTAGTTAGATTTGGATTACCCACCTCAAACCTGTTGGTACCTTCGTGGCTGCCGTTTGCTGTTAACTCTGCTAAATTTGGAGCCCGAAAACCGGAGGCTGCATTTATCCTCACAATTAAAGGATTTGTTACATTGAATTTTATACCCAAAGCTCCGTTATAACTGTTAAAAGTTCGGTTTATTGGTGAAAAATAACCTTCTTCTCCCGGGGACCCCATTTCATAAGTTTCAATATTCCTGGTATCAAATCTTACTCCCGCCTGCAAATCAAAATTGTCAACGTGATAATGAGTAGTTGCCAAAACTCCTATGTCCCTTACAGAAGCATCTGGTATTAACACTTCTTCTCCAAAATTCTCATTGGTTTGGAACATTCCCTGTACTCCAAAAATTGTTTCAAAATTTCCCCATTCCGGAGTATTGTATTTTAGATCATAATTAAAAGTTTCCAGGTGCATTTCCAGAGCAGGAGATTCTCCTTCTTCCATATGTTCTTCTTCAGTTTCTTCCTCTTCTTCCTCGTGATGGTGATCTTCAAACTCTTTTCTGTTATTAAAGAGGTAGCCCAGTTTGAGATCAATACTGGAATTGCTAAGGAAAAACCTGTTATCAAAACTTAAAATGTGATTGTCTACCTGCTGGTAGGGAAGTAATAATTTTTTTGAGGTGGATTGTTCTCCAATTTCCTCAGGAATGCCAATTTCAGAATTATTATAATTATACCGTAGATCTCCGCGATATTGAGAAACCTGGTAACCTATGCCTGTTTTAACATCAATTTCATTAAATCTGGAATTTGTTACTCTTAAACCGTTTCCTGCTTCATAATCACTGTGTGCGGCATAATTTCCCCGTAAAAGATATCTAAATTTTTCACCCGATGTTTTGAATCCGGCATTTGCCTCTACTCCAAGAGTATTGGTATGATACGCAACTCCTGCATCTACTACTGTGCTATCTTCTGCGGCATATCTTTCCGGAGTTAAATATAACACTCCTCCCAATGCATCACTTCCGTAAAGCAAAGAGGCGGGCCCTTTTATAACTTCAACACTTTCTACACCGCTGGCACTTAAGCCTAGACCGTGCTCATCTCCATACTGCTGGTTTTCCAGTCTTACACCCTGGGTGTATACTAAAACCCGGTTCGAACTGAGTCCTCGAATCACTGGTTTTCCTATTCCTGCACCGGTCGTAATACTTTCTACTCCGGGGATTTGTGTAATTCCTTCAGCAAGGTTTAAAGTTCCAGATCTATTAAGTTCCTCCATAGTTTCACGGGCCACCATTACAACATTTTCACTTTGGAGCTTGTGAAAAGGAGTCGAGACAATCACCGCTTCCATTTCAATTGCCGAAGGATCAAGTTCTATTTCCAAAGGGCCCTGAAGGGGGATATTAATTTCAAAGGTTTTTGTTGCAAAACCAAGAGAGGAGACCACCAGCTTTTGTGTACCGCCCGGAATATTCCTAAGTTCAAAAGTTCCATCTGCGGAAGCCATTGAACCTTTTTCCAATAAGGGAAGGTAAATGGTGGCTGCGGTGACAGGAGTTCCTGTTACTTTATCAAGGATGGTCCCCTGAACAGTATTTTGTGAATATGCTGAAGCCGAAAATGCCAAAGCACCTATTATCAATATGATTTTGTGCATAAAAAGTTTTTAAGAAATTAAAAAAAGGGCAGAGGCAGACAATTTAGACGTTATTAACTAATGCCGCTGCAGGGGGACCGCGCAGTTCAAAAGGTAATTTCTGGTAATCGCTTAAAAACTGGTAAAAATTAAAAAACTTATTATCAACTAAGTAAGAATGATAGAGAGTATAATTGTGAACTACAAAGTAGAATGTAGATATTTTTTGAATTTTACAGATCTCACAATCGATGGTTTTCTTGTGAATATGATAAGAGGAAAAATCGTGGAAAGCAAAGGTTTTTTCATGAGCATAAATATGACTTACACTAATAGCTGAAGGGAAAAGCAGTGCCAGGGATAAGAATATTAAAATAATTTTTTGCCGAAAATTCAATTGTTTAACTTAAAAATTTTGAAAAACCCATTCGGCCTAACATCTTCTTTTCAAACTTCCAGAAAAATCTGAACTGTCCAAAAAGCCATCCGAAGAAAACTAACAGCACCTGGTATATTGGAAAAATTAAAAGTAATCTTATTACCCAGTAAATATACCAGGGAGAATTTTCCTGATATATACCAAAAAATTCACAAACCGGTCCCGCAAGTTTAGCCGAGGTGGAGCCGGTTATTCCAAAAACAATAAATATAACGACGATTTGAAAATTAGAATCAATTTCCCAACGCTGCTTTAATTTTTTCATAGTGCAAATATAGGGTTTAGGTTCCAAAAAAGAAAAACCCGCATTTAAATTCGGGTTGGAACACTAAATCTTTGATTATATTCCCGGGAGAAAAAGACAAAGTAATTATATAGCAAATAATTTACTTCATATCCATAATCTATATTAGGATCATAATTGATCTCCTGGATATACAAATTTGGATTGAAAGTTTGCGGCTGCATTACCCGTTGATTATACTCCTGTACTAAGAACTGATTTTTGTTTTCTAAATAAGACTGGCTGTAATATCCTTCTGGCCTGGCAAGGCTGTTTAAAAACATGTAAAATCCTGGCTCAATTATTATAATTTCATATTCCAGGCTATCGTTTGCAATTCTAACCGTATCATTTGCCTTAACATTTGCTACACCAGATTTTTTAGCAAAATCTCCCTCTCTTGTAGTGCCACAACTGTAGATCATTAATCCCAATAGGATTATGTATAGAAAATTTTTCATCATTATTTTAAGTTATAACACCAAATATTATTCCTAACTATTTGCTCCCCAGCATTCCGCCCATAATTCCTCCATCGTTCATCTTTTTTGCTCCGCCTCCTAAAATCATTTCTTTAGAGCTATTGATTACCTTACTGTCACCATCTTTTAGAAGTAGGGTTTCAATTAGACTGGAATCAAATTTAGCTGAATTTCCCAAGTTAGAAGCTATTAAACTTTGATAATCTAAAGGTCTTATTTTATCTGTTACAATTTGGGAGGTAAGAATGGCAATTAAAAAAGGAACGGTTAATGCAAGAGTTTTTTCCGCGGAATCTTTTTCGATATTAAAAATATCACTTAACAAATTTTCTACAGAACCACCTTTTTCACCAATGAGGCTCTGGCGAGTTAAACCTCTTTGATTTATTATATCTAAAGAAGATCTTTCTTTCCAGGTTTTAAGGAATTTCTTTCCATTTTCTTCTTTAATAACAGCATTGAGATTTTCTGGTCCTTTATCCTTTATATTAATCCAAATCATACTAAGCAGGAGGGGAATAGCCGTTCCTAAAACCATAGATACTTTTTCTTTATCTTCTGCAGTTTCTTCACTTAATTTATCGATAAGTTCCTTTCCAAGTGAAGTATTTAAAACATCTAATATTGAAGCCATTCTTTTAAACTTTATATTGCCCAGAAGTTACGATTTTTAAAAACGTGTTTCTCCAAAAGGTTTTATAAAAAAAATGCTTCAGAAAAAACTCTGAAGCATTTGATATAATTATGATAAAAAAATTATTTTTTTCCCAAGATTTCAATAATTTGTTCTGCCAGTTCAACTCCAATCCTGTCCTGTGCTTCATTAGTTGCAGCACCTATATGAGGAGTTAAAGAAATACGGGGATCCATTAAAATCTTAATAGCAGGAGTAGGTTCTTCTTCATACACATCCAGACCAGCAAATGCCACCTTTCCAGATTCCAGTGCATCAATTAGAGCAACCTCATCAATTACCCCACCTCTTGAAGTATTAATAATTCCAACACCATCTTTCATTTTTTCAAACTCTTCTTTACCTATTATAGGTTTATCCTGGGCCGGAACGTGAAGGGTAATGAAATCGGAATTTTTAATAATTCCTTCCACAGGCTGGGTTTTAACCGGCACAGTCACCACCTGGTCATTATAGAACTGTAATTTTATATCGGTTTGACCTACTTTATCATCACTTGCAATTACTTCCATTCCCACTCCTAAAGCAATTTTGGCAACTTCATGACCTATTCTGCCCATTCCTATAATACCTAAAGTTTTTCCACGCAATTCTCTTCCACCCGAATAACTTTTCTTTAATTTCTTGAAGTCAGAATCTCCATTCAATGGCATATTTCTGTTGGAATCGTGGAGATACCTTACTCCTCCAAAAAGATGAGCAAACACCAATTCTGCCACCGATCCCGAACTGGCCGCTGGAGTATTAATTACACTTATTCCTTTGCTACGGGCATAATCAACATCTATATTATCCATTCCTACACCGCCACGACCAATTATTTTTAAGGAAGGACAGGCATCAATAAGATCTTTCCTCACTTTAGTGGCACTCCTTACAAGAAGAACATTAATTTTTTCCTCATTTATAAAATTGCCTAATTGTTCCTGTGCTACACGTGTGGTATTTACTTCGTAACCTGCATCTTCCAGTAATTTAATTCCGTTTTGAGAAACACCGTCGTTTGCTAATACTTTCATTTTATATTTTCTTTCAATTTATCTTTAGAATTTATTACGCTGTTCTCTCAAGATCACTCATAACATCTACTAAAACCTGAACGCTTTCCAGTGGTAAAGCATTATACATAGAAGCCCGGTAACCTCCCACACTTCTATGCCCGTTTAGACCATTTATTCCTGCTTCTTTCAACATGGAATCAAACTTTCCTTTTAAAGATTCATCGGTTAAAGTAAAAGTTGCATTCATTATGGACCTGTCTTCTTTAGCTGTAAAACCTTTAAATAAAGGATTTATATCAATCTCAGAATAAATTAAGGTAGCTTTTTTCTCATTCTGTTCTTCAATAGCTGAAATTCCTCCTTGTTTTGATAACCACCTAAGTGTTAATAGAGAAACATACACTGCATATACAGGAGGGGTGTTGAACATACTATCCTTATCCAAATGAACTTTATAGTTTACCATAGAAGGGATCTTCCTGGAAACCTTTCCCAATAGATCATCTTTAATGATCACTAATGTGGTTCCTGCAGGACCCATATTTTTTTGAGCCCCTGCGTAGATAAGATCAAATTTGGAAAAATCAAGCTTCCTTGAAAATATATCGCTACTCATGTCACAAACCATGGGGACAGGAGAAGTGGGAAATTTCTTTATCTGGGTTCCAAAAATAGTATTGTTACTGGTGCAATGAAAATAATCCACATCATTTGGCACCTTAACTCCTTTAGGTATATAACTGTAGTTTTTATCCTCAGATGAGGCTAAAATATTTACCTCCCCAAAAGCTTTTGCTTCTTTAATAGCTTTATTGGACCATGTACCCGTATCCAGGTAAGCAGCTTTCTTTTCCAGTAAATTATAAGCTACCATTAAGAACTGCATACTTGCACCTCCCTGTAGATACAAAGCTTTATAGCCTTTGCCTTCAAGACCTAATAAATTTAATGCAAGAGATCTTGCCTCTTCCATTACATCAACAAAATCCTTGCTTCGGTGAGAAATTTCAAGAATGGATAAACCTGAATTATTATAATTGAGAATAGCCTGTGAGGCTTCCTTAAATACTTCCTGGGGTAAAATACATGGGCCTGCGCTAAAGTTGTGTTTTTTCATAAAAAAGATTGTTTAGACAAAGATGCTAAACCTATTTTCAAATTGTGTTATTAAAATGATAATAAGCCATTGCCAATTTACAAAAGCAACAGATTATATAAAAATTAAATACTCTTTAAGGAAAAAGGAACTTTTCTATAATTTTTCAAGAAAAGCCAAAGTATTTACATTATCGGCAAAATCACTTAATGCAGGTAATTGAGTAGTTCCAAAGGGAATAGCTTCGCCTCCAAAATTATTTCCTACAATACATTGCAGGTTCTCTCTTTTCTGCTGGAGTTCCTGTTCCAGCTTTTCCTTACTCTGGTAAATTTCATAGAAAACAGTAGCAATGGGTGAACCAAAATTTTCATCCTCTTTTAACATTAGAAAACCGTTATCTAAAAATTTAAACTCACTCATTAAATAAACTGCCTTATTGTAATCGTAGTTGTTTGCATATTTTGCGTGGTTCATTAGATAATCATACCAGGAATCTATGGCTTTATAAAAGGCATCGAAATCATAATTTTCTGGCACATATAGTTTAGAAACGTTTCTGCATCCCAACCCAAAATACCTGAAAATATCTCTTCCCAACAGCTCAAGATCTTCTTTTGATTCGTTTCCATCGAGAACGGCCACAGAATTGCGGTTTTTTCTAATTATAGAAGGTTTGTTAGCAAAATAATATTCAAAGTACCTGGCTGTATTATTACTACCGGTCGCTATTACCGCATCAAACTCTGTAAGCCTGCCTTCGGTAAAGGAAATTTTTTCTTTGTAACCCGGGTTTAGCGCTATGAGATATTCTGCCAATATGGGCAGTATCCATTTATCATTTGAGGATAACTTCCCAATTACTTTATTTCCCGAAATTAAAACAGAAATGAAATCGTGGAAGCCAACCATAGGAATATTTCCAGCCATTATGATTGCAACGGTTTTTTCTTCGGAATTGCTGAAGTCATATTCTTTTACCCAGGAACTAAGATTTTCATCGGTAAGTGCTTTGCTCCACTGGTCTATTGCAAATAAGATATTATCCTTTGTAAACCATCCGTTATAATGAACAGCGCTTTCAATTTGTTGGTAAAGTTTATTAAAATAGGGGTCGTTTAATTTAATATCCGAATTTTTTTCTATCCCTTCAGAAGAGAATTGGCTAAGAAATTTTCCTAATTCCGAAAGATCGTTTATTCGCTGTTGTAAAGTCATTAGGGTTATTTGGTTAAGAACTGTTTTGGCTTTAAATTTGTACCTCGTTACAGATTTAAAACCTGTTCACGATTTTTCTAAATAATATTTTTTAACCTGGATCTTTTCCAAGATTTCAAGGCTTAAATTTAATAATAAAATAAGCTATGGCAATTGTAATAACAGATGAATGTATAAACTGCGGTGCCTGTGAACCCGAATGTCCCAATACTGCAATTTATGAAGGTGCAGATGACTGGAGATATGCAGATGGTACCGATCTTGAGGGAAATGTGGTGCTGCCAAATGGCAAGGAGGTAGACTCCAATGAAGCTCAGGAGCCCGTGAGTGACGAGATCTATTATATTGTTCCAGATAAATGTACAGAATGTAAGGGCTTCCATGAGGAACCTCAATGTGCTGCTGTTTGCCCGGTTGATTGTTGTGTCCCAGACGAAGATCATGTTGAAAGTGAAGAAGAGCTTCTGGAGAAGCAGCGCTTTATGCACCATGACGAGTAAAAATAAATTTCAGGATATCCTATTTTAGAAACCCGTTCCTGAAGAACGGGTTTCTTTATGATACGCTAAACTTTAATTCGTTCCTGTAAGTGGACGGTGACTTTCCCGTGAATGTCCTGAACTGTTTATTGAAATGACTGAAATTATTGAAGCCACTTTCGTAACAGACTTCTGTAATGCTAATTTGTTTTTCATGTAACAGTTTGGCTGCATGGGCCAGCCGGTAATCATTAA
>CAZXEY010000072.1:0-16883 GCA_964639695.1 uncultured Antarcticibacterium sp.
CAAAGGATAAAAATAAATAATTACTTGAATAACAGGTAATTACATTGATTAATTAATCTAGGACTTCATTACTGGCTATTTTGAAATCTCATAACAAAGCTAATTTTATTCTGATAAGATCATATATTCATTTGTTGAAAGGCTGGGTAGTATTATAAGAATGCAAGTATTTTGAAAAACTGAAGTGTAAATTTACCGCAGGCAGAGATTGGCAGTTTTGGAAATTTCTATTAATGTGAAGAGGTATTAGTAGACGTAATTTTGTTTTTGGTATAGAACTCGTTAAAACTTTCAATTCGCAATTTAAATTATCATTACTCTTAAAGACAGTTTGAAAATCTGTAGTATTATTTAAACAACATTAGACTGTTTAAGAAAATTTAAATTTTGGTTTTTTTCAACTGCTGAACTGGATGTGGTTTTTAAAAACAATTCTTATTTTTCCCGGTAGCTGCTAAAATTCGTTGCAGGATTTGGAAAGCCGGAAGTTTCCCGATTTGGATACCTGGTTTTTCTAATCCTCATTGGTTATGGTTTAAATTAAAATGCCCAAAGATCCTGGGAAGTAGGGCGTGTTTTTAAAAGAGGTCTATTATCTTAAATAAACCCCATCTATTTTGCTATAATTTCTATTTTACATAATATAAATTATAGTGCAAAAATATATGCCTTTTTAAAAGTAGTCATTCTTTAAAAATAGCGAATAACAAGGCTAATCTACACCTAAAGCGGTAGATGGAAAATATAGAATGTAAAATCATTGGTTTTATTTTATAAATAGAATTTGACAGATACTAAACATTATAATTAATAATAAAAATTAGAGACATCTTTTCAAGAAAATAGATTCTATAATTCTTAAGCTGATTTTAAAATACTTTTTAGTTTATATTTGAGAATATCATCTTCAAAAATTTAAAATGAAAAGAATTTCAATCTATTTCTTTCTATTCTGTTTTACGATTTCTGCTGTTGCACAGGAAGCAGATTCTCTTTTTAAACCTTTAAAATACCGGAATATTGGCCCTTTTCGCGGCGGCCGCTCGGTTGCTGCAAGTGGTGTTGTTGGTAACCCACTCACCTATTATATGGGAACTACCGGGGGTGGGCTTTGGAAAACCAACGATGCCGGTCAACGGTGGGAAAATATTTCAGATGGATACTTTAAAACAGGATCTGTTGGTGCTGTAGCGGTATCAGAATCAAATCCTAACATTGTCTATACAGGTATGGGTGAACACGCCGTGCGTGGTGTAATGACTTCTTATGGCGACGGAGTTTACAAATCTACAGACGCAGGAAAAACCTGGAAAAAAGTAGGCCTTGATAATACACAGCAAATCGCAAGAATAGTAATTCATCCCACAAATCCAGATATTGTTTATGTAGCCGCACAAGGAGCTTTACATGGTCCCACCAAAGAACGTGGGGTTTATAGAACAACAGATGGCGGTAAAACCTGGAAAAACGTCCTGTTCGTAAATGAAACTACAGGAAGTACAGATCTTTCTATGGATATGAACGATCCTAATGTTTTATATACCGCAATGTGGCACCATCAAAGAACCCCATGGAAAGTAATAAGTGGTGGTCCCGGCAGTGGTTTATATAAATCTACAGATGGTGGTGAAAACTGGAAGAAAATACACAAGGGCCTTCCCGAGGAAAAAGGTAAAATGGGAATAAGCGTTTCCCGTTCCAATCCTAATAAAGTATATGCTTTAATTGAAAGTAATACTGAAAAAGATCTTAGCGGCCTTTTTGTTTCGAACAATGCAGGAGAAAACTGGCAAAAAGTTAGTGGCGATAATAGATTAACCCAGAGAGCCTGGTATTATACTGAAGTTTTTGCCGATCCTAATAATGAGAATGTCGTATACGTTTTAAGTGCTCCTGCTTTACGTTCTATTGATGGCGGTAAAACCTGGGAAGAACTTACAGGTACACACGGGGATTATCATGACCTGTGGATCAACCCTAACAATTCCCGCAATATGGTTATTGCCAATGACGGTGGCGCTGCAATATCCTTCAACTACGGAGAAACCTGGTCCACTCAGGCAAATATGCCTACAGCACAGTTCTATAGAATAAATGCCGATAATCTTTTCCCTTACAACATATACGCCGGGCAGCAGGATAACACCTCTGTCAAAATAGCTAATATGGCTTTAGGCCGAAGCGGAATTTCCCAGGAAAACTGGACAAGTTCTGCCGGTGGTGAAAGCGCTTTCCTTGCTTTTGATCCTGATAATCCTAAATACGTTTACGGCGGAAGCTATTTAGGTACTATTGAAGTTTTGGATACCGAAGCTAAGGCCGGAACCAATATCATGGCGGCACCAATCCAGTATTTAGGCCGGGAAGCCCGAAATATGAAATATTTGTACAACTGGAATGCCCCTATCATTTGGTCTCAACACGAACCGGGAACGGTTTACCACAGTGCACAGAAGGTTTTAAAAACTACAGATATGGGTGAAACCTGGGAAGAAGTTTCTCCCGATTTAACCCGAAATCAGGATGACAAACAGGGAAAAGGCGGCGGGCCATATACCAATGAAGCTGTAGGGGCAGAAAATTATGGTACCATTGCTTATATGGTCGAATCTCCTCACGAAAAAGGAATTTTCTGGACAGGTAGTGATGACGGCCTTGTACATATTACCAGAAATAACGGAAAGACCTGGGAAAATGTTACTCCTAAAGATTTAAAGGAAAGCCTGGTAAATGCAATTGAAGTTTCACCTCACGATCCCGGAACAGCTTATATTGCTACAACCCGCTATAAATTTAATGATTATACTCCTGCCCTTTTTAAAACCACCAACTACGGAAAGTCCTGGACAAATATTAGCTCAGGAATTCCTTATGGGGCTTTCACAAGAGTTGTGCGGGAAGATCGTGATACCAAAGATCTGCTTTACGCAGGAACTGAGACCGGAATTTACATCTCCTGGAATGGTGGAAAAAATTGGGAACCTCTTCAATTAAACTTACCGGTTACTCCAATTACCGATTTAAAAGTTCATCAAGGAGATCTTATAGTAGCTACCTCAGGAAGATCTTTCTGGATCCTGGACGATATCTCGTTACTTTCACAAATTAACAAGCCTGTTAAAGATCTTAAATTGTTTAAGCCCGAGCCTGCAATTTACGGTTCCTGGAGAAGCCAGATGAACAGCTCGGGAGATGGTGTTACAGGAACTGATCCGTTTGAAGGTGTTAATCCTGCCAATGGAATCGTTTTTTATTACAATCTCCCTGCAGTTTCAGATTCTGTACCTGTTACTCTTACCATAAAAGATGAAAAAGGAACTGTAATAAATACATATTCCAGTAATGAAGATCCAAATTACAGATCATACGAAGGCGCTCCCTCTCCTGCCCCGGTGTTGAGTGTAAATAAAGGGCTAAACCGGTTTGTATGGGATACCAGATATTCTTCAATGCCCGGAATTCCTGAAGCTTATCTGGAAGCAAGTTACCGCGGCCGTAAGGCAGCACCCGGAATATATACAGCTGAATTAACGGTGGGTGATAGAACCTCTGTTACCACTGCTGAAATTAAACCTAATCCACTACATGAAACAACTCCCCAACAATTTAGTACCTACAATTCATTTATGGGAGAAACTGAAGTTACTTTAACTGAAATGCATAACAAAGTTAATAAGCTAAAGGTGGCTCAGGATCAAATCGCTGAAATATTAGCATCAGTTAAAAAGACTTCCGGAAACCAGGATTTATTACAATCAGGAAATAATCTGCTGCAAAAGTTAATTATGTGGGACGAAAAAATGGTTCAGAGAAAATCCAAAGCCTATGATGATGTGGAAAATTTTGAAAATAAGTTTACTGCAGAATATTTGTTTTTGATCAATCAAACCGAAAGTGATATTCCCAGAGTTAATAAAGCTTCTGTGGAAAGAAGAAAAGAGCTGGAAGAAGAATGGAAAGAACTGAATAAGGAGGCGGAGAATCTATTGAACAATGAAATTCCCGAATTTAATAAGGTGCTTTGGAACAAGGGAATTGGTGCTGTAAAGCTTTAAAACATCTGCTTTTAAATACTAAAAGAGGGATAAAATTTTACTTTATCCCTCTTTTTTATTAATGATGTTAATATAATTACTTCCGAATAATAGGTAGCGTAACTGCCGAAGGGTATTTAGCAGAATGATAAATTTTATTATTAGCTATAACACCTTTATCCTCATCAAAATTATTTCCACCTGTATTTAAATTCCTTGCGAATCTTGGGAAATTACTACTGGAAACTTCAATACGAATTCTATGGCCCTTTTCGAAATAATTACTTGTGGCCATAGGAGTAAGATTTATTGGATATACTTTTCCAGGCTCCATAAATACTTCTTTATCGTAACCTTCTCTATATCGCGCCCTTTGGATTGTTTCATCAAGATTATAAGCTTTTCCATCGGGATAAACATCAATAAGTTTCACAGTAAAATCTGTATCCTTCACGTCTGACGAGACATAAAGTAAAGCTTCAATAAAACCTGTAACTTCTACTCCTTCTTCCAGGGGTTCAGAAGTATATACAAGAATATCCTCTCTTTTTTCCATCTCCTGCTGGTCAAAGGCTCCTCCCTGTACCGCGTTTCCTGTACAGCAAACATTTCCTCCATATGATGGCACGGGATTCATAGGGTCATAAACATAGGAATCGGGATTTTCTTGTCTTCCCGGTTTCTTCGTGGAAAGCTTTCCATTTCCTACAGCATTAGCTTTACCATTACTGTCCAGGTAGTAAGTTACCATTTTGGCATTTTTGGGAGGCCAGGTTTCAGCAGCCTGCCACTTATTACTTCCCATAGTATAATATTGAACCCGTGGCGTTTTTTGTTTGAAATCATTGTTTTCGTTCTTCAACCAGAAGTCAAACCACGCATAGATTTGCTCATCATAGTTAAGCCTGGCGTCACCTACACTTCTTTCCCCAACAACGGTGTTCTCGGTAGCTCTTGTGTAAGCACAATGTAAAACAGGAGCAATAACAAGGTATTGATTATCACGGATTTCCTGATCTTTACTGTTATTTCTTACATGATTGAAAAAAGCTAAGTTTGGACTGGTGGAAACATCATACCAGGAAGCGAACCAAAACCCGGGAACTCCAAGTTCCATCGTATCATGGTAAAGCCCTCCCTGAAACCAGGCTGAATCATTTGGCTTTCTGCGAACCATTTTGTCAAAAATTTCTTTTTTTCCATTGATATTTTTTAGAATATCCTGGATAGGCAAATGCTTTAAGGCTTCAGCCATATCTATAGGTGGATTTTCGGGTGCAAGATCATAAAATCTGGATATTCTTATGAGATCTTCCTGTGTAGCACCTTCAGGAATACGGGGTTTAAATTTATCGTGCTCTACTCCATACAACCAGGAGAAAAATAGAAGTTGCTCTGCTCCTCCTCTGTACCAGTTTCCCTGTTCCTGAAAATCCCCAATTTTACCTACACCGGCACCAAAAGATTGTGCGACCATTGCTGCGTGCGAAGGATGATCTAAAGCGGCAACAGCCATTTGCCATTCAGCAGTAGAAGAACAACCAATAGTTCCTATTTTACCATTGGACCAGCTTTGCTCTTTCATCCAGGAAAAAGCATCGTACCCATCAGTTAATGGAGTACCTAAAATATCCCACTCCCCTTCAGAAAAATATCTGCCCCTTTCATTCTGCACCACAAAGGCATAGCCTCTTTTTACAGCTTCCAGAGCCTGTTTGGCAGTCCTGTCCCTTTGCTCGCCATCCTGCCAGGTGTTGAAGTTATACGGGGTTCTGGAGAAGATAATTGGCACTTTTTCATCAGTTTTTGGCCTGTAAATATCTGTGGCCAACCTAACGCCATCGCGCATTGGCATCATCACTTTTTCATCTACAATTGCAATTTCCTGTAGCTCTTTAAATACATCTTCCTGAGCTTTTAATTCCGGTGAAAAAATAATTCCGGTGAAAAGCAGCAAGAATAAAATAGATCTGTTTGTCATAATATGTTAATTGGTATGTATTATATCTTTAAATGTAGGAAAATTTACTACAATATTATCAGCTTAAAATAACAACCAAACCTGGGCCAGGAGAAAAAAAAAGCCTGCCGGTTTTACGGCAGGCTTATCAAAGATTTATTTACTCTTAAAGTTTTACGTCCTTAAGTTTAACTTCTTCTCCTTTTTTATTTAATAATTTAACTTCATCAAATCCCATTTTTCGGAATTGCGCAAATTGAGTTGCAGCATCTCCAACCACTAAATAAGCCATTTTAGACTCGTCCAGGTATTTATTGGCTAATTGCTTGTGCTGCTCTAAGGTCATTGCACCAATTAATTTTTCTTCATTTTCAATGTAATTGGGATCAAGATCGTAAGCACTAATATCCTGTAACATTCCTAATAAAGATCCCTGAGTTTCAAACCTGCGGGCATTAGATTTAATGAGAGCATTTTTAGTAAAGTCAAGATCTTCCTGAGAAATGCCTTCTTTGTATTTGGCAATTTGATCTTTGAAAATAGCTACAGATTCTCCTGTAGTATTTGTTCTAACACTGGAAGAAGCTGTGAATTTTCCCGGAACTTTGGATCCACTAAATCCTGAAAAAGCACCATACGTATATCCTTTTTCTTCACGTAAGATAAGATTCACGTTACCGGAAAATGATCCGCCTAATTTGTAGTTCATAACTTCTGCCGGAAAGAAGTCTTCACTTGTGCGAGGTAAAGCTATATAACCAATATTAATAACAGATTGCTTGGCATTAGGTACATCTACAAAATAGAGAGAAGCTTTGTCGCGGTTGTTTACTACTTCATACTGTGGAATAGTAACTTCTTTAGCTTTCCAGTTCTTTTCAAGTCCCTTGGCAGCAGCAACAGCCTCTTTTTGGGAAACTGCACCTACCACGTGCAGGCGGCTTACTGTTGGAGAAAAATTCTTATTGTAAAAATCCTTTAGATCCTGAATTGTAATCGCTTCAACAGATTCTACAGTTCCTGAAATTGGATAAGCAAAAGGATGATTTTCACCATAAAGAACTTTATTATATACCTGGTTGGCAATTACCTCTGGATTAGCTTCAGATCTTTGAATACCATTAATCGTACTGGTTTTTATTCTTGCAAATTCTTCCTCATCCCAACGTGGTTGTAGTAAGATTTCCTGGATCAATGCCATAGTTTTATCAAAATTCCTCTTTAAAGTATTTCCGCGAATCACGATAGATTCATTGGTAGTATACATATTAATACTGGCACCCAATAATTCAATTTCCTCTTCTAATTCTGCAGGAGTTTTATTGGCGGTACCTTCCATAAGTATATCTGTCATTAAATTGGCAACTCCGTTCTTATTAAGGTCATCCAGTAAATGCCCTCCTTCAATAACCAGGCTAAAGTTTACTAAAGGCAATTCATTCTGCTCAATACCATATACTTCAAGCTGGTTAGCCATTTCTACTGTCCAGGAATCCGGAACATTTAGCTTAGGGGTAGTTCCCATTGCAGGTTGTACAGAGCGATCGAATTTTGAAGGTGTTTTTTGAATCTCCTGTTTTGTTTCTGCAACCTTATTTTCTACATTTTCCTTAATTTCCTCTTCAACAACTGCCGCTTTTTGAGAATTTTCGGCTATTAAATCAACTTGTCCTTTTGGAACAAAGCTCGTCATTACAAAAGGCTTTCCTTTTATGTATTTGTTGTAAACACGCATTACATCCTCTTTGGTAACAGCCTTTATGTTTTCTATATCTTTAGTGATATAACCAGGGTCACCGGTAAAAACATCATATTGTGCCAACTGAAAAGATTTTCCAAGCACGCTGCTAATTCCATTATAGAAATTAGTCTCCTGCCCTGCCTTAATTCTTTCAATATCACGCTCTGTCACACCTTCTTTTTCAAATAATTTGAAAGCTTCCTGGATTCCTGCCTCGATACTATCTAAATCAACTCCTGCGTTTGCAGTTACTGAAATTTGAAATTTTCCGGCAATTTGATCAGCACTGTTGTAAGCGTATGGCTGAGAAGTTAATTCTCTTTCTTTTACCAAAACTTTATAAAGAGGAGCTTTTTTACCCTGTGAAAGTATTTCTCCCAGGAAATTAAGAGCATAAGCATCTTTATTGTATTGTTCCACAACAGGCCAAACCATATTTAATTGTGGTGCAGTTGCGAAATTATCTTCGTGATACAAACGCTTACTATCTGTAAGAGAAACAGTTTGAATTTTTAAAGGCTCAACTTCCTGCCGTTTCTTGATTTCCCCGAAATATTTCTCTACCAGCTTTTTTGTATCAGCTTTTTCAAAATCTCCGGCAATTACCAGGGTTGCATTGTTAGGTCCGTAAAACTTGTCGTAAAATTCTTTAACATCTTCTACCGTTGCATTTTGAAGATCTTCCAGTTCCCCAATAACCTGCCAGCTGTAAGGATGTCCATCTGGATAAAGATTTTTATCGATCACCCAACCTGTATGCCCATATGGATTATTATCTACTCGCTGCCGTTTTTCATTTTGTACTACTTCCTGTTGATTGGCAAAAGCAGACTCGGTAACAGTATTTATTAAATACCCCATCCTGTCAGACTCCAGCCACATTACCATCTCCAGTGCATTTTTAGGCACTACTTCATAATAAACAGTACCATCCTGCCAGGTTCCACCATTTAAAGTACCCCCGGCATCCTGGATCTTCTTAAAGAATTGATCCTGAGGAACATTTTCAGACTCCTGGAACAACATGTGCTCAAAAAGGTGGGCAAACCCTGTACGCCCCTTTTTTTCCCGATTTGATCCTACTCCATACTGTATAGCTACAGAAACTATAGGATCTGATTTATCCTGATGAAGGATTACATTTAAACCGTTTTCCAGTTCATACTTTTCGTATTCGATTGATAATTCTGCATCTGCAGTAGCTATTTCGGTTTCGGCATCTTTTTTACACGAAACAAAAGCCATGAAGAGAAACGATAGCGTAAGAGCTACCGGATTTAACCTGATGTTTGTCATTGAAAGAAATTTTAAAATTTTGTTAAATATAAGCATTTGTGGTTAAGGTATTTGTATAACTTCAGCAGAAGATGTTACAGCAGATTTAATTTTTTTCAGAAAATAAAAGAAGGTAATTTTATTAAAAATTTGCGCGGAGTAACTTGTCGTAAATTATTTAAATATTAAACATTGAAAAGCCTATCCTACTATGCTGTGCTGCTCGCCATTAGATATAAGGGCCTTAAAAAATATTTTTCTAACGATCCTATAGATTATAAATCTTTAAGAAAGGAAGATATTCATGAGCCTCCATCAGGATTTTTGAAAAATAAAAAATGGAGCCAGTTTAAGATACTCGACACAACTATCAATTGTTATAATCTAAAAGATCCAAATGATCACCTGGTACTATTTATCCATGGTGGAGCATATGTTTATGGACCTGTAAGCTATCATTGGGATGCCGTTGAAAGAATTTCAAAGACAACAAATTGCAACTCCTGGTTAGTGGATTATCCAAAAGCGCCGGAAAATAAAATTGACATAATTTCTAATAATATAGATGCTGTATTTAAAAAAGCATCAGAAGAATTTGAATCTGAAAAAATAATTTTAATTGGAGACTCAGTGGGTGGAAGTTTGATCATTAGCCTTACCCAACGTCTTATAGAAAGTAAAATTTCTTCCCCAGAAAAAATTATCCTGATTTCACCTGTATTAGATGCAAGTTTTTCGAATCCTGAAGTTGAGCAATTAAATAAAAAAGATCCTATTTTATCTTCTCCCGGGGTGAAAAGTGCAAAATTGATCTGCTCCAATAATTATGATCTTGAGGATTCTAAAATTTCACCTATTAATGGTTCTTTTAACCGCTTCCCTCCTACTGTATTTTTCCTGGCAGAAAAGGACATCACCTTTCCTGATCAAAAACTGGCATTGCAAAGAATGAAAGATTCCGGAGTTAACGTAAAAGAATATATTGGTAAAGGAATGCCTCATATTTGGCCCATACTTCCTGTTTTAAAAGAGGGTAAGGCTGCATTTAAAAAAATTATTGGGGAAATTCAGGATACCCTTGAAGGTAACTAATTACTGCGGAGGCCTGTGTCCTATTTTGTTCGCAAACCTGGAGAAAATTAGTAATTTTTTACTGGTATTAATAAAATATACCCCGGTTAAGAGGATTCCTGCAGCAATAACAGATTGCAATGTGATTTGCTCATTTAGAAAATACCAACCTAATAAAAGTGCTATAATGGGATTAACGTAGGTAGAAGTTGCCACTTTCTCGGGAGATACAGTTTTAAGTAAATAATTAAAGGCAGTAAAAGCCACTATACTTCCAAAGATGATTAAAAGCAGCATAGAAATTTGAGTAGGAGTAGTCCATTCATTAGGCAAACTCCAGCTTTCCTGAAAGATGACACTGGCAAGGGCAAGCATTATTCCACCGGAAAACATTTGATATCCCGTGTTTACAAAATAATTAGAAGGCAAATCTGCTTTTGCAACAAATAAACTGCCGTACGCCCAGCTAAGTAATGCCAGAAAAATCATTACCATTCCTGTAACAGAATTTTCCTGATTAATAATTTCCCTCTGGCTTACCAGCAAATACATTCCTATGATCCCTAACACTATACCTACTATAGACATAGGTTTTATTTTTTTGCATTTCAGGATCCACATTAAAAGTAGGACTACCAATGGTTGAGCAGAAACTTCTAAAGCTGCAAAACCACTATCTACAAATTTTAATCCCCAAACCACTACCCCATTTCCAAAAGTTAGAAAAAGAAAACCGGCACAGACAGTGTTTTTTAACTGCCTTTTTGTAATAACCAGGTTAATTCCTGAAATTTTAGCAATTACAAAAATTAAAATTCCAGCAGAAATAAATCTGATAGCTGCCAGCATAAAAGGCGGTAATTCTGAAACAGCAATTTTGTTTAACAAGTAAGTAGAACCCCAAATAAAATAAATTGAAAAGAAGGCAAGAACAATTAAAGTGGTATTAGGAGTTTTACCCATGGAGGACATTATTAAATGCAATATTAAGAATTAACTGTCTTTGCCTCTTAATTTCTTTTCATAAATAAAGCATTTAAAATTATGGGAGCAGGAACAAATCTTAATTAGAAGTTATTCTTTTAATAAAATTACCAAAAATAGAATCTATTCAGCGTTTATAATTAAATTTGCGCAAATTTTAAAACGAATGAAAGAAATAGCTCTAAATAATATACATAAAGCCTTAAATGCTAAAATGGTTCCTTTTGCAGGCTACATCATGCCCGTTTCTTATGAAGGAGTGAATGCAGAACATGAAACAGTGCGCAAAGGAGTGGGAGTTTTTGATGTTTCACATATGGGGGAATTTCTAATCACCGGTGAGAAGGCGTTGGAATTAATTCAAAAAATAACTACCAACGATGCTTCCAAACTCGTTGATGGTAAAGCTCAATATACCTGTATGCCAAACGAAAAAGGTGGGATTGTGGACGATCTTATTGTTTACAGGATTAATGAAGAGAAATATCTTTTAGTAGTGAATGCTTCCAATATCGAAAAGGATTGGAACTGGATATCGCAGCACAACACTATGGATGCTACGATGCGGGACCTATCTGATGAATATTGCCTACTTGCAATCCAGGGACCTAAAGCCGCTGAATCTATGCAGTCTTTAACAGATGTAAACCTTAAGGAGATGAAATTCTACACTTTTGAAGTTGCTGAATTTGCCGGATTAAAAAATGTAATTATTTCAGCTACAGGTTATACAGGTAGCGGCGGATTTGAGATCTACTTTAAAAATGACCAGGCCGCAGAGGTTTGGAATAAAGTAATGGAAGCTGGTGCAGACTTCGGGATAAAACCCATAGGCCTGGCTGCGAGGGATACCTTACGTTTGGAAATGGGATATTGTTTATACGGAAATGATATAGATGAAACTACCTCTCCAATAGAAGCAGGCTTAGGATGGATCACAAAATTCACGAAGGATTTCGTTAATTCTGAAGCATTAAAAATAGAAAAGGAAGAAGGGCCAAAACGAAAGCTTATAGCTTTTGAATTGGATGAAAGAGGAATACCAAGGCAAGGGTACGATATCACCGATGAGAATGGCAAGATTGTTGGCGTTGTGACCTCGGGCACTATGTCACCGTCTTTGGAGAAAGGAATTGGAATGGGTTATATACCAACCGAAATGGCTAAAAATAACGATAAGATTTATATCCAGATTCGTAAAAATGCCGTTCCAGCAACACAGGTGAAACTGCCTTTTTATAAAGGATAAAACTATTGAAAAAAATATTGATTTTAGGAGCAAGCGGCTTTATAGGTAATGCACTTTATAAAGAGCTCTGCTCCTATTTTGATACTTATGGAACTTACTTTTCCAATAATACCCCCTTTGAAAAAAATAAAAAGTTTTTTGAATTTGATCAGGAAACAGAGAATATCCAGATCCTGCTTCAAAATTTAAAACCTACTGTTATAATATCTGCACTTCGGGGAAATTTTAATACGCAGGTGCAAACTCACTTTGACATTGTAGATTACATTCTAAAGAACGATTGTAAGCTGGTATTTATATCTTCGGCAAACGTATTCGATGCTTTTACCAATTATCCTTCTTATGAATATGATAAGACACTTTCACAAAGCATTTATGGCAGGTTTAAAATTAAAATAGAGAATGCCCTCCTACGATTGCCAAACCACAAATATAATATTATAAGATTACCTATGGTCTTTGGCGCTAACTCACCAAGGGTACTGGAAATTAAAAATAAGATTGAATTTGGAGAAGCTATTGAAGTTTTTCCCAATGTAGTGGTTAATGCCACCGAAATTTCTAAAGTAACCCAGCAAATCCATTATATCATTAATAGGAACAAGCAGGGTGTATTTCATTTAGGAAGTAATGACCTTACTCACCAACACGATTTAATAATTGAAATAGCAGAAACTCTTGGTTTCGAAAATCCGTTGTTAAAACAGGTATTTGATTCTAACAATGACCGGTTTCTCGCGGTTTTGCCAAAAGATAATCTCCTTCCAAAGAATCTTCAGTTTCATGTGCAGGATGTTGTAAAAGCCTCGGTAATTGTGTAACAATTTACCTTCTATAAAACCTATTTGTATGGAGGCTGTTGCAATTAAATTTTTTAACTTTAAATAAATTTGAAATAATAAACAATGAACAAATTATCTGAAAAAGAAATAAACGAGAGACTGGGATCGATGGAAGGCTGGACTTACTCCAATAACGCCTTACAAACCTCTTTTGAATTTGAAAATTTTAAAGAAGCTTTTACCCTTATGACCAGGATTGCTTTTGAAGCTGAAGCAATGCAACATCATCCAGATTGGTCTAATGTATATAACCAGTTGGAAATTTCTTTGTCTACTCATGATGCTGATGGAGTTACAGAAAAGGATTTTGAACTGGCAATGGCAATTGAGCGAATAGTCAACGCAGAATAACAGCTAAACAAATTTCACGGACGTTCCTTTTTTTCTTGAAAATGGAACGTTTTTTTTTATTTTTGCGCGAGAATAATTAGATCTATGGGAAGAGCATTTGAATTTAGAAAAGCGCGCAAAATGAAGCGTTGGAGTGCTATGGCCAAAGCGTTTACAAGAATAGGAAAGGATATTGTGATGGCTGTTAAAGAAGGTGGGCCAGATCCAGATACCAATTCAAGATTACGTGCAGTAATACAAAATGCGAAGAGTGTAAACATGCCTAAAGACAATATTGAACGCGCCATAAAACGTGCGAGCGATAAAAATCAAGGCGATTATAAGGTTGTACTTTTTGAGGGATATGCTCCTCATGGAATTGCAGTACTTGTAGAAACTGCCACAGATAATAATAACAGAACAGTTGCCAATGTACGCTCCTATTTTAATAAATGTGACGGAAATCTTGGAACTTCAGGCTCTGTAGAATTTATGTTCGACCACACCTGTAATTTCAGGATTAATCCTGAAGGACAGGATGTTGAGGAACTGGAGCTGGAATTAATAGATTTTGGTGCAGAAGAAATCTTCGAAGAAGAAGATGGTATTTTAATTTACGCACCTTTTGAAAGTTTTGGAGCCATACAAAAAGAACTCGAAAACAGGGATATTGAGATTCTGTCCTCAGGATTTGAGAGGATTCCTCAGGTTACCAAAAAGTTGTCACAGGAAGAAGCTGCAGATGTAGAAAAACTTCTGGAAAAACTTGAAGAAGATGATGACGTGCAAAACGTTTATCACACGATGGAAGAAACTGAGGAATAATATTATCTAAAAGTTTTCCGGAATTTTTCCTTTGACACCATCATAAAAGCTAAATATTTTCTTTAGGTCCTCCTCGGGATTATTTGTGGGATAAAATGGCTTTGAAATTAAAACTTCTTTTTCCCCATAGTCAAAGGCTACATTTATTATGGGAACACTAGCTTCTTTAGCTATAAAATAAAATCCTGTTTTCCATTTTTCCACTTTTTTCCTGGTTCCTTCAGGAGAAAGTGCCAGTCTAAATACTTCCCTGGAATTAAATATTTTGGCGATTGCCTCGACTTTATTTTCACGGGAATCGCGGTTTACTGCAATCCCTCCCATCCACCTAAAATACCATCCAAACGGAGGTTTAAAAAGCTCTTTCTTACCAAGATAACTTATTTCAACTTTCAACAACCGCCGGACTAATAAACCCATATAAAAGTCATGCCAACTGGTATGTGGAGCTACAATAATGACACATTTTTTAATTTCGGGGGAAATGTTTCCTTTCATTTTCCAGTTTAAAATCCCAGAAAAAATGAAACGAGCAAATAATGACATTAATTAATCTACTTTTTCTTTTACAGCAGCAGGTTTCTTATCCCTTGTTGCTTTGGTTGTCTCTCCCCTGCGCCTTTTTTTCTCTTCCATAAGAAGAGATAATTCCCGGCCGGTCTGACCCTTAACTGAGGTGTTTTCCTGTGCTCTTCTAATCAAATAGGGAACCACATCCCTTACAGGCCCAAAAGGAACAAGTTTAGCGGCATTATAACCTTTTCTTGCGAGGTTAAAACTTATGTGATCACTCATCCCGTATAATTGACTAAACCACACGCGGTCATCATCAATATCCAGTTTTTTATCTTCCATAATCTGAAGAGCGAGATAATTACTCACCTCATTATGGGTTCCCACAAATACTGAAATCTCTTCAATATTAGCTAAACAATAAGCAAGCACACCATTAAAGCTAACATCTGTAGCTTCCTTATTTTCACATATTGGAGAAGTATAACCCATCTTTTTTGCACGTGCATTTTCTTTTTCCATATAGGCGCCACGAACTATTTTGGCTCCCACTTTAAAACCTTCCTGTCTACCTCTTTCGTGCAGTCCCCTTAAATACTCCAGCCTGTCCCAACGATAACACTGTAAAGTATTAAATACGATCGCTTTTTTCTGATTGTATTTCTTCATCATTCTTTCCATTAAATCGTCTGCTGCATCCTGCATCCACGTTTCCTCCCCATCTGCAAGAACACTAATGTCATTTTGATAGGCTGCCTCACAAATATTCTCAACCCGCTGTTGCACTCTTTTCCATTCCTCCTCCTCTTCCGCAGTAAGAGTTATTTTTGAAGTCACTTTCTCCCAAATTTCAAATCTTCCTATTCCTGTTGGTTTGAAAACGGCAAAAGGTAATTCCTTCTTTTTTGCTGCAAATTCAATAATACTTATCTTCTTTTGCATCGCTGCGTCAAACTGCTCCTCTTGTTCTTTTCCTTCTACGGAATAATCCAAAATACTATGAAGTTTCTTAGTATACATCTTCTCTATTGTGGGAAGACAGTCTTCCATAGATTCTCCCCCGCTGAATTGATTGAAAATGGTTTTTTTAATCAATCCTTCTACCGGAAGATGAAGTTTAAGAGATAATTTGGTCAATGAAGTTCCTATTTTAACCAGACTTGGCCGGTTTATCATTCCAAAAAGAAAGAGGCCCCGGTTAAGTTCATCCTCAGATTTTAATTTAAAAGCAGTCTCTGTATCGTTAAAAATCTTTTGTGTGATCATAGCAATTTTATAGATTATACAAAGATAGCTATTGGTTAATGATTTTTTATTAAAATTCTCCTTAATTTAGTCCCTCATTTTTGCCGATAAACCTTTAGAATATGCACTCTGTCACCGTTATGGCTCCAATTTATTTTTCTGAATCCTACGATAAACTCAATGAGTATATTTATGTGGAAAATCCCTCTAAAATTTTCATTCTTGTAGATGAAAATACTCATACTCACTGCCTCTCCCCTTTTTTACAAAGACTGGAAACTTCCATACCTATTGAAGTAGTAGAAATGGAGGCCGGCGAAGAAAATAAATCATTGGTAACCTGTGAAGGGATCTGGAATGCCCTTTCAGAAATGGGGGCAGACAGGAAGAGCCTTATGATAAACCTTGGCGGCGGGGTGGTCACCGATCTAGGAGGGTTTGTTGCAGGTACTTTTAAACGTGGTATAGCTTTTATCAATGTTCCCACAACTCTTCTTGCAATGGTGGATGCCTCTGTGGGGGGAAAAACAGGGATAGATCTTGGAAATCTTAAAAACCAAATTGGAGTAATTACCCAACCTGAAATGGTTTTAATAGACTCTTCTTTTCTTTCTACTCTTCCTCCTGCAGAAATGAGAAGTGGCCTGGCTGAAGTTTTAAAACATGGATTAATTGCAGATAAGGAATATTGGTAAAAAGCCACAAATCTTGATCAACTAACTATTGAAGATCTGGATGAACTTATAGCCGGTTCAGTTTTTATTAAAAAGAATATAGTTGAACAGGATCCTGAAGAAAAAAACCTGAGAAAAAC
>CAZXEY010000073.1:0-3268 GCA_964639695.1 uncultured Antarcticibacterium sp.
AATACCAGATACCGGCTTTTTTAATTGTATACATTCATCCATTAGAGCCATTGTTACCGCACAAACTGTAGCCATAGAAGAGGAACCATTAGATTCCAAAACTTCAGAAACCACCCTTACAGTATAAGGACAATCTGCAGGTATCATATTCTTTAATCCACGTTGCGCTAAATTTCCGTGACCAATTTCCCGTCTTGAAGTTCCTCTTAAAGGATATGCTTCACCGGTTGAGAATGGTGGAAAATTATAATGAAGATAAAAAGTTTCTTCACCCTGGTATGTTGGAAGATCTACCTGATTGGCTTCTCTTGAAGTACCTAAAGTTACTGTTGCAAGCGCCTGGGTTTCCCCTCTTGTAAATAAGGCAGATCCATGAGTAGCAGGTAAATAAGCTACTTCACTCCAAATAGGACGAATTTCATTTGTTTTTCTTCCGTCCAGACGAATTCCTTCTTTTAAAGTAAGATCCCGAACAGCGGCTTTATGAGCGTCTTTAAAATATTTAGAAATCAAAGAGCCGTTTTCTTCAAGCTCTTCTTCAGTAAAAAGGGCTGTTACTTCTTCTTTTATTTCTGAAAAAGCTTCACTTCTTTCGTTTTTACTTTTTGCAGATTTTGCAGTATCATAAATTTTCTGGTAAGCAGCTTCGTGAACTTTTTGTTTAATGCCTTCGTCTGTTCTGGCAGTTTCGTATTCTCTTGGTGCTTTTTTGCCAAAAGCTTCTGCAAGTCTTACCTGTGCATCAATTTGAATTTTTATTGATTCATGTGCGAATTTTATAGCCTCTGCCATTTCCTCTTCGCTGCATTCAATCATTTCTCCTTCTACCATCATCACAGAATCTGCAGATGCTCCAACGATCATATCAATATCAGCATCTTTTAATTGAGAACGACTTGGATTAATAACGAATTCCCCATTAATACGGGCGACACGAGCTTCAGAAATAGGAGCTTCAAAGGGAATGTCAGACAATTGAATTGCTGCAGATGCAGCTAAACCAGCTAGAGCATCGGGCATTACTTCCTCATCGTGCGACATCAATTGTATCATCACCTGGGTTTCGAACTTATAATCTGATGGGAACAAAGGCCTTAATACCCTGTCCACTAATCTCATTACGAGAATCTCTTCGGTACTTGGCCTTGCTTCTCTTTTAAAAAAACCACCCGGATATCGTCCTGCAGCTGCAAATTTTTCCCTGTAATCCAATGTCAATGGAAAGAAATCCATCGTTGTAGGGGTGTGGGAAGAAACAACGGTACATAGCATCACTGCATTTCCCATTCTAAGCTCTACCGATCCATGTGCCTGTTTTGCTAGTTTTCCGGTCTCAAGTGAAATGGTTCTTCCATCTCCTAACTCGATAACCTCTTTAAATGTTTTTGGAATCATAAATAAATTTTGAATAAATATGCAAGTCTGCATATAGTGTTAAACAATGGTCACCCGTTGAAAAATTCATCGGGACTTGCTGTGTTGTTGTGTAGTTGTTGTTGCAGACCAATGAAAAACTGCTCTTCGCCATGCTTGGAGCGTCAATTTTGTACCAAAGCGTTAAATCGCTTTCTAAGATATAAAAAAGGGGGCGTAAAGCCCCCTGAAAAATTATTTTCTTAAACCTAATTCCTTAACGATAGCACGATATCTCATGATATCTTTCTTCATTAGGTAATCCAGTAAGCTTCTTCTTTTACCAACCAGTTTTACAAGAGCACGCTCAGTGTTAAAATCCTTACGGTTAGTCTTCAGGTGGTCAGACAAGTGAGAAATTCTTTGTGTAAACAAAGCAATTTGACCTTCGGCAGAACCAGTGTCGTTTTTACCTTTTCCGTGTTTTGCAAAAAGGTCTTGTTTTTCTTCTTTAGTTAAATACATTCCAATATTAATTTTAATGATTTTTATGTATTGACAGCTTTTCTATCAAGCGGCAAATATACTATAAATTTAGTAAAACCTATTCTTCAGCTAATTTTTTATTTAGAGGCCTTACCGGTTGATTTTGAATTAAATCGAGATACAAATTGATCCTGTCCTTTAGCTCACTTCGTGGAGTTATAAAATCTAAAAATCCGTGTTCTTTAAGGAATTCTGAAGTCTGAAAATCCTTGGGAAGATCCTGGCCTGTTGTATCCTTTACCACCCGTGGACCTGCGAATCCAATCAAGGCTCCGGGTTCAGCAATATTAATATCTCCCAACATTGCAAAGGAAGCAGTTGTTCCTCCTGTTGTAGGATCTGTACAAAGAGATATATAAGGAATTGAAGCATCTGCAAGCTGAGCGAGTTTAGCTGATGTTTTAGCAAGCTGCATTAAAGATAGTGCAGCTTCCATCATTCTTGCTCCTCCCGATTTGGATATAATTAATAGCGGAATGCGATGTTTTAAGGAATAATCTGCAGCACGGGCAATTTTTTCACCAACAACAGATCCCATAGAACCTCCAATAAATTTGAAATCCATACAGGCAATTACAAGATCCTTTCCTTTGGATTTTCCTACAGCAGTCCTAACGGCATCTGTAAGGCCTGTCTTTTGTTGAGCCTCTTTCAGCCTGTCAGTATATTTAGAAGTATCCTCAAAATTCAGAGGATCTTTAGAGCTAATATTTTTATCCAGTTCTTTGAATTGATTATCATCAAAAAGAATTTTGAAATACTCGTTACTCCCAATTCTAACGTGATAACCATCCTCGGGACTAACATAAAAATTCTTCTCAAGTTGATCTGCATCAATTATCTTACCTGTAGGGGATTTATACCACAGTCCTTTTGGAACATCCTTTTTTTCTTCTGTAGGAGTCTGAATTCCTTTTTGTGTTCTTTTAAACCAGGCCATTTTTTATAGAAATTTGTAAATTTTAAAATCACTATTTAAAAATAGGATCTCTTACTATTTAATTGAAAAGAACAGCTGAAAATAAAGTTAAACAGCTGTTTCAATATTTTATTATTATAAGGTATTGATATTATTTAAATCTTCAAAAGCTTTTTTAAGTCGGGTTACAAACGTTTTTTCACCCTCCCTTATCCAAACTCTTGGATCGTAATGCTTTTTATTTGGAGAATCGGCTCCTTCAGGATTTCCTATTTGTGCTTTTAAATAGTCTTTTTTATTTCCCATATAATCACGGATTCCTTCTAAATAAGCATATTGAAGGTCTGTGTCAATATTCATTTTGATCACTCCGTAGCTAATTCCTTCCCTTATTTCTTCTACTGTAGAGCCGCTTCCGCCGTGGAAAACGATATCAATATGGTTATTACC
>CAZXEY010000073.1:3278-6715 GCA_964639695.1 uncultured Antarcticibacterium sp.
ACAAATTCCTGTGAATTCTTGAGAATAACAGGGGTTAATTTTACATTGCCGGGTTTGTAAACTCCGTGAACATTACCAAAAGCTGCAGCAATTGTGAACTGGTCGCTTACTTTACTTAATTCTTCGTAAGCATAGGCAACTTCTTCGGGTTGTGTATATAATTTTGAATCATCAACATTTGTATTATCCACGCCGTCTTCTTCACCTCCAGTAACTCCCAGTTCAATTTCCAGGGTCATACCCATTTTGCTCATTCTTTGAAGATACTGCTTGCATATCTCAATATTTTCTTCGATAGGCTCTTCAGATAAATCAATCATGTGTGAGCTGTAAAGAGGTTTCCCAAATTGTTCAAAATGTTTTTCACTGGCATCCAGCAAACCGTCTATCCAGGGAAGTAATTTTTTAGCACAATGATCTGTATGTAAAATAACAGTTGCCCCGTATAATTCTGCCAGCTCGTGAATGTGTTTTGCACCGGCAACTCCTCCAGCTATGGCAGCCTGTTGATTTTCGTTGGATAAACCTTTACCTGCATTGAATTGAGCACCTCCATTAGAAAATTGAATAATTACAGGAGCATTTAATTCTGCTGCTGTTTCAAGAACAGCATTTATAGAACTTGAACCAATAACATTAACAGCGGGTAAGGCAAAGCCTTTACTCTTAGCGTATTTAAAAATTTCCTGAACTTCTTTTCCTGTGGCTACGCCGGGTTTAATATTATGATTCATAAGAAAAATTATATTTTAAAATTGAATTTACAAAAATAAGAAAATAAGTTGGGTTAGAATGGGTAATTGATCCCTACGTTAAATACCGCATTATTGAAATTATAGTTCTTAAACCACCTTTCTCCTAATGGCAATGCGGGGTCATAAGTTTTAAAACCAACATCAAAACGAATAACAAAGAAATTAAAATCATATCGTAATCCAAACCCGGTACCGATTGCAATTTCTGTAAGATCTTCAAACCTGTTGAAGGTGGCAGCCTCCTCTTCAACAATATCAGCTACATTCCAAATGTTTCCTACATCTACAAAAAGAGCAGAGTGTAATGCGCCGAAAAGATTGAACCTGTACTCTGCATTAAAAGCAAGTTTCATATTAGCTTCATTAAATTCATTCCTGCCTCCACTGCTTCCCGGACCAAGATCGTAAGCCTGCCAGGCTCTGTTATCATTAGGGCCTCCGGCAAAAAAACTTCTAATAAAAGGAATACTGTTGGCATTGCCATAGGGAACCGCAATACCGCCAAAAGCCCTAATTGCAAAAATATTCTGGTTACCCCAATCCCAATGTTTTATATAATCAATTTCAGTTTTTGCATATTGGGAATAATTTACACCTAATACTTCGTAGGATCCGTTTTCATTCTTCGGAAAATTGGCTATTCCCGCAACTGCAGAAAGAAGATTTCCTGCAAGTTCTAACTTGACCCTGAAGCGGGAGAAATCATTGTCGTATAAACTCTCTTTATTGTTTCTTAAATAAGTGAAATTCGTTGCAACGATGAGGTTGTTTTCGGTTAACCTGTTCTTTCTTTCACTTATGTTTCTTACTTCCTGTTCCTGATCTGCAGTTAAACCTGTTGTTGCAGGGTCATTTGTCACAACATCCTGTATGAATCTTTCTGCACCAAAAGGAATGCTTAATCTACCTTCCTGGTTCACGTAAAGAGGGGAAGTCATCACATTATCTGACCTCACAATTTCATTTAAATTGTTATAGGAATTTCTATAGACGTTGAAATAATTATTCGTGTTTACATTCCTCACATATTGAATGTTTGCAAGATCAAATCTATAAGACAAAAACCTTGAAGGTGTCCATCGGTAATTTAAAATTGCATTAAGATTTTGTTTATCAAGGCCAATGTTGTTTTGCGAACTTACTCCCACACTCAGCGAGGTAAAAGGGTTCATATACTTGGGTATAAATCTCTCTGTATCAAATGGTAAAAAAATTCGTGGAAAAGTCAATTTAAGATCTGCACCAACTTCCGAAATATTGAAGAACCTGTCTTTGGAGCTTCCTGTAGCAGCATCTGATGAGGAACCTACACTTCCACGGCCTGATATTTCAAAATTTTCGGCTCCTCCAAAAACATTTCTAATCAATAAAGAACCTCCAAACCCAATTCCGAAGTCCTGGATATTACTTTGGGAAATATCAAAATCAAAACTCAGTGAATATTTTTGTTGAGGAGTGAGAAAAATATTTGCGATGAGAGCAGTATTAGTAGAATCTGAAGGATCTAAGGTGTATTCAATATTAGGATATTTAAATACTCTCAAAGAACTTATTCGATTGTATGTTCTGGTTCTATCGGTATCCTTAAAGATTTCCCCTGGCCTAATGAAGATTGCATCTGTAATTGCCTTGGGATTAAATTCCAGCTCATTGAAACTATAAATGTTGTACCCTTTATATTCCACACTATCGGTTATAGGTTTGTACCTGTTGTTAAAATTATAATCGGTAAACACATTAACCTTACTTATCTCGTGGATCTTAAAGGGAACCCTTGCAGTGGTATCTCCCTGGGTCACCTGCCGGTTGTTAACTATTACAGTAGTATTGACTTTATGATCTGTATTTACCGTATCAGCTTCGAAGGTGATGTATTCCTGATCGAAATAGTAAACCCCATTATTTCTGAATATTCGGGTTAACCGGTCTCTTTCAGCATTAAAATCCAGGGTGCGGTATTGAACTCCCGATTTGATTTCAGATTCGTGGGAATAGGCTCTGTATAGCGAATCTATTACTTCTGAAGCTATTCGTTGCCTTATGGAATCTACAATATAAGGTTTTTGAGTTTTTACAAAATATTTGATCTCACCCCGTTTTTCTTCAGTAGGGATTATCTCAAAATCGGTTTCAGTATTGAACCAACCATGGTTGAAATACCAGGACTGAAGGCGATTTACA
Source organism: uncultured Antarcticibacterium sp. (assembly GCA_964639695.1). Taxonomy (GTDB): domain Bacteria; phylum Bacteroidota; class Bacteroidia; order Flavobacteriales; family Flavobacteriaceae; genus Gillisia. Next base: position 6,215 of record CAZXEY010000073.1, read on the forward strand.
GATTTTTTTGCCAGTTCTTCTTCAATAACTACAGGAGCTTCTCCTGTTCTTTTAATCCATTCATTGAAATCGACGTAGGAATCACCTAGTTTCTCAACCTGTTTTTCAGATAAAAAATTTATTAAACGTTGTTTTCTTTTTGGCTTTTTATTCAACCAGTTAAGAAAAGTGGAATCGGGATTGGGTTTGGCAAGATTGTAAAAATGTAGACTAAGCGGTACTCCTAAAAAACTGGAATTGGGTTGTTGATAAAGCTGATTGTAAATTCGGTTTTCACTAATTTCCTCTCCATTGAGAAAAATAGTGTTATCTGTTAATAATAATTCATCACTCTCTACTCTTTTTACAGCGTTACACGAAATTAATATTACTGATGTTATTATAAATAACGATATTTTTGCAAAAAGGGATTTCAACAAGGTCGAAAAATTACAGGTTCCAATTATACTCCATTTCCATGCTTAGCAAAAGCCAAATTAAGTTAATAACCAGTCTTGCGCA
>CAZXEY010000073.1:6725-9443 GCA_964639695.1 uncultured Antarcticibacterium sp.
ACAAAAACCGGTCTCTTCGTTGTTGAAGGGAAGAAGGGAATTAATGAATTTTTAAATTCAAAATTTGATCTTCATTCTCTATACAGTTTAGATCCAAATTTTAAGGTTCCGGCTGATAAGTTTTTTTTAGCATCAGAAAGTGATCTGAAAAAAATTAGCTTTTTAAAAACAGCCCCAAATTCTCTTGCCCTTTTTCATTTTCAAAAAAATGAGATACCCAAATTAGAAAATCTCACTATTGCCTTAGATGGAGTTAGAGACCCTGGAAATTTAGGCACTATAATAAGGCTTTGCGATTGGTTTGGCATTTCTACTTTAATATGTTCTAACGACACAGTAGATTGCTACAATCCTAAAGTGGTCCAGGCATCTATGGGAAGTATTGCCAGAGTTTCTATATTCTACAAAGAATTAAAACCTTTTATAAACGAATTGCAACTACCTGTAATAGGGACTTTTACAAACGGTGAAGATATTTACAAATCGACTTTTCCCACTAATGCTATATTAATCCTGGGAAATGAAGCTAACGGAATTTCAAAAGAGATAGAAAATTTGGTTTCTTCCAAGATAAGGATCCCGCAATTCGGCACTTCAAAGGAAACAGAAAGTTTGAATGTTGCAACAGCAACTGCTATCTTTTTAAGTGAATTTCGCCGCCAGCAGAATTACTGAAAAGTAAAATTCAGGAAAATACCGCGGGTATACATGGCTTCCACATTTTTCATATCCACTGTGCCGGCTACTAATTCATCTTTTACTGAAAATACGCCACGCAAAGTAGGAGAAAATTTAAAATAATAGAAGTATAAATCTACTCCAACTCCCACTTCATAATAGTAGTTGTTGGTAGTCATTCGAATATTTGCTTCCGGATTATTTTCATTACTCGATAAATTTATCGAGGTCGAGACGCCCCCTACAACAAAGGGGCGAAAATTATTTAATCGATCTGCTGAAAATTTTAGAAGTAATGGAATGTGAACGAAGGTGGAACTTACTTCCTCCACCTCAACGGTATAAGTAGGCCTGATTCCAAAATTATTAAAACTTACCCCCGGTTCAAGTCTTAGGTCAAGATTGTCATCTAACTTCAAATTTCCTACTAATCCAACATTAAATCCTGTTCCACGTTCCACAATAAGATCTTTGCCGGTGCCTGGGTTTGGATCGTATTGCTTGTATTTAAATTTAAAATTATAGGAATTAAAACCAAGGAAGTAACCCCACGACCATCGCTGATTATCGAAATTTTCATTATTTAATATCCTTTCCCCTGAAAAGAGCTGAGCGTTACCCTGAAAACTAATCAGTAACAGCCCAATAATGGCAACTAGTTTCTTCATACTATTTCTTAGAAGCGGTATAAATGGTGGCTACACCAAATGTTTGAGGCTTATCTTCTACATTACTAAACCCAATTTTGCGTAAAATATTGTTCAAGGCCTCACCATAAGGAAAAGCCGCGGCACTTTCGCTTAAGTAAGAATAAGCTACTTTGTCTTTAGAAAATAATTTACCTATTAGAGGAAGGAGGTTATTAGAATAAAATTTATATCCTTGTTTATACGGAAATTTAGTAGGGACAGAAGTTTCGAGAATAACAAAGACTCCCTGAGGTTTAAGCACCCTTAAAATTTCGGATAAACCTTTTTCTAAATTTTCAAAATTTCTAACCCCAAAAGCTACAGTGATAGCATCAAAAGAATTGTCTTCAAAAGGCAAAGCTTCAGAATCTGCCTGGACCATTTTAATTTTGCTGTCTAATTTTTTAGCTGAAATTTTTTTTCTTCCAACGGCGAGCATTCCTTCAGAGATATCCAGCCCTATAATTTCTGTGGCGCCGGTTTTAACCATGTTAATCGCTAAATCACCCGTGCCGGTTGCTATATCCAGTATAGAATCAGGATTTTTTTCTTCAACAATATTTACAACTTTTTTCCGCCATTTTACATCAATACCAAAAGATATTACCCTATTTAGATCATCATAATTTCCTGAGATATTGTCGAACATTTGTTCAACCTGCTTCTTTTTATTAAGCCCCGAGTCTTTATATGGAGTAATTTTCTTAGCCATTTATAAAATTTGTCCAAAGATAAGGGATAAAGAAGAATTGAGTTTAAAACTTTTGATCTTTATTGATAGTCAGTGATTTTTGATTCACGTGAAAAACTGTACCTTTGAATATTCTTCTAAAAATAAACCTTATAATGAGGATAATAATTGCCGGTGCTGGCGAAGTTGGATTTCATTTAGCAAAATTACTTTCTTTTGAATCTCAGGATATTACTTTAATCGATAATAGCAGAGATAATTTAACTTATGCTGATACCCACCTCGATATAAGGACCATAAAAGGTGACGCTACCTCCATATCAATTTTAAAAGATGCTCAGGTTAAAAATGCCGATCTGGTTATAGGTGTAACCTCAAGCGAAGCCACTAATATTACAGTTTGCGTACTTGCCAAACAATTGGGAGCAAAGCGAACTATTGCCCGAATTTCCAATACAGAATTTCTCGATAACAAGGAGGAAATTGGATTTGTCCAGTTTGGTATTGACGAATTAATTTCTCCGGAAGCTCTGGCAGCCAGGGAAATTGAGCTTTTGTTAAGCCAGTCAGCTTTCAACGATAGCTATGAGTTTGAAAACGGAGCTTTAACTATGATAGGCTTAAATCTTTCCCGAACCGCAATGTTTGTGGGAAAGACCG
>CAZXEY010000073.1:9453-15507 GCA_964639695.1 uncultured Antarcticibacterium sp.
CGCTGCTAAAATTTTTCCGAAATTACATTTTGTGCCTATAGCCATCCAAAGATATGGTACTCAGTACACATTAATTCCACGGGGAGATACTCAGTTTAAAGAAGGAGATCAGGTTTATTTCGTTACAGCCAGTAGCGGTGTGGAAGAATTGTATAAGCTAACCGGCAAAGTAAAACATTCGGTTAAAAATGTGATGATTCTTGGTGGTAGCAAAATTGGGAGGAAAACAGCAAAAGACCTTGGCGAAAGTAATTTTAATGTAAAATTAATAGAAAGTAACCGGGAAAAAGCTTTTGACCTTGCCGATGAGCTTCCTAATACCTTAATAATTAATAGTGATGGTCGTAATGTGGAGATTCTGGAAGAAGAGAATTTACACGATATGGATGCTTTTATTGCAGTGACAGGAAATTCAGAGACCAACATCATGTCTTGCCTGGTTGCTAAATCAAAAAGCGTTAAAAAAACCATTGCCCTCGTAGAAAACATGGATTACTTTCAGCTAAGCCATTCTATAGGAATTGATACCCTCATCAATAAGAAATTACTTGCAGCCAATAATATCTTCAGGTATATAAGAAAAGGGGAGGTAGTGGCAATGACGAAGCTCAATAATATGAATGCAGAACTATTGGAATTCATTGTTAAAAGTTCGTCCCAGGTTTGCGATAAAAAAATTAAAGATCTCGATTTTCCAAGGTCAGCAATTATTGGAGGTATAATAAGAGCAGGTGAGGGATTAATCGCTTTAGGTGATTTCACTATACGGGAAGGAGATAGATTAGTTGTTTGTTGCCTGCCCCGGTCAATAAATAAAGTTGAAAAACTGTTTTTGTAATGCCAAGATTAAATTTCAAGGTCATTCTTCACATTATGGGATTGCTCCTCCTTGTAAATGGAGGATTTATGCTTGCAGCAGTTCTCGTAAGCTGGTATTATAATGAGGATGTTATTCTTCAAATCACAAGTGCAGCTTTAATAACCTGCTTTGTGGGAATGAGTTTAATGTTTACAACCCGTGGACATAGCAAAGAACTAAAAAAGAGAGAGGGTTATATAATTGTTTCATTTGGATGGATTTTTATGGCTCTAAGTGGTACACTCCCTTATGTTTTAAGTGATGCCATACCCGATTTTACCAATGCTTTTTTCGAGACAATGTCTGGTTACACTACTACAGGAGCCACAATTCTAAGTGACATTGAAGTACTACCTAAAGGGATCTTATTTTGGAGAAGCCTTACCCACTGGATTGGTGGAATGGGAATTATTGTTCTTGCAATTGCAATCCTGCCTTTATTAGGAATTGGAGGGATGCAGCTGTTTGTTGCTGAAGCTCCTGGACCCAGTGCCGATAAACTTAAACCGAGGATAACAGATACTGCAAAACGATTGTGGTTAATATACGTGAGCTATACCATTGCTGAAACTATTTTATTAAGGGCTGCAGGAATGGGATTGTTTGATGCTGCAAATCACGCCCTTAGCACGCTTTCTACCGGTGGCTTTTCAACTAAAAATGCCAGTGTAGCTTATTGGAACGATCAGCCTCTAATCCAGTATATCATCATAATTTTTATGTTTTTGGCAGGAACTAACTTTGTTTTAAGCTATTTTGCTTTTAAGGGAAAAGTCCAAAAGGTTCTTAAAAATGATGAGTTTAAATGGTATTGTTTTTTTATTGCTTCTTTTACCATAGTAGTTTCTGCTATTATATATTTTAGGGCAGATCAAACTATTTCCTCAATAGCTCATCCCATGGTTTTGGGTGAGGCAGAAAGCGCCTTTCGTCATGGTTTATTTCAAATTTTAACGGTAATTACTACTACTGGTTTCATTACTGCAGATTATACACTTTGGACGCCATTTTTAACCGTTTTCTTTTTTGGAATCATGTTTTTAGGAGGTTCTGCCGGTTCCACCTCAGGTGGTATTAAAGTTATGCGTCATCTCATCCTTATAAGAAATGGTATGACCGAATTTAAAAGAAGTTTGCATCCCAATGCAATTTTGCCGGTAAGGTATAATGGAAAATCTATTGATAAGGAGATCGTATTTAACATTCTTGGATTCTTTATCCTTTATATGCTGGCTTTTATCATTGGTGCCCTGGTATTTGCTTTTATGGGACTCGACTTTAGAACTGCTATAGGTGGGTCTGCAGCAACCTTGGGAAATATTGGACCGGCACTGGGGGATTTAGGACCCGTTAATAATTTTGGCGGCTTGCCTGCGGAAGGAAAATGGTGGGCTAGCTTTTTAATGTTGATTGGCCGATTGGAATTGTTTACAGTATTAATTTTGTTAACTCCTTTCTTCTGGAGAAACCGATAAAAAAAGCCTTCATTTCTGAAGGCTCTGTGTTATTATATAATTTTACTAGGAAACGGCTCTTTTAATTCTTTTTAAAGCCTCTTCTATCTGGCTTTCACTCGCAGCATAGGACAGCCTGATACAATCTGGATTTCCAAAAGCATCGCCGGTTACGGTTGCTACTAAAGCTTCTTCCAATAAAAACATTGAAAAATCTGTTGCATCTTTAATGTGATGCCCTTTTATTGTTTTTCCGAAGAAATATGAAATATCGGGAAAGACATAAAAAGCACCATCGGGTTCTGTAGTTTTAAAACCTTCAATATCATCCAGTAAAGAGATAATTAACTTTCTTCTTTCCTTAAAGGTATCTACCATGTATTGAATTTCACTTACAGGTGCTTCCAAAGCTGTAATAACTGCTCTTTGAGCAATACAATTGGCGCCGCTTGTAATTTGGCCCTGCATCTTATTACAGGCTCTGGCAATCCATTCTGGAGCTCCTATATAACCAATTCTCCAGCCGGTCATAGCAAAAGCTTTGGAAACACCGTTCACCGTTACAGTGCGATCATACATATCCTCGAACTGTGCCATTGATGCGGGTAAACCCACGAAGTTTATATGTTCATAAATTTCATCGCTTACCACAATAATATCAGGATATTTAACAAGCACATCTGCAAGAGCTCTTAGTTCTTCTTTGCTGTAGATCATTCCACTTGGATTAGACGGGGAGCTATACCAAATCATTTTGGTTTTTGGTGTAATTGCGGCTTCCAGTTGTTGTGGTGTTATCTTAAAATTACTTTCAACCGTTGTTGGGATTTCAACAGGAACTCCTTCGGCTAGTTTTACAATTTCTGCATAACTAACCCAGTAAGGGCAGGGAAGCAGAACTTCATCTCCTGGATTTATCAATACCATCGCAGTGTTTGCCAAAGATTGCTTTGCACCTGTAGATACTACTATTTGTGAGCGATTATAAGTTAAGTTGTTGTCCCTTTTAAATTTCTTTATTATAGCGTCTTTTAACTCTACATAACCATCTACAGGGGTGTAGGAATTGTAATTTTCTTTAATAGCTTTTATGGCGGCTTCTTTAATGAAATCAGGAGTATTAAAATCGGGTTCCCCCAGACTTAGTCCAATAATATCCTTTCCTTCTTCCCGCAACTCTCTGGTCTTAGCCGCCATGGCCAAGGTTTGGGAAGTGGTTAAATTATTAATCCTGTCAGATAATCGTTCTTGCATGAATTTTTTGGTTGACTTGTTAATTTAAGCAGTAACAGCGGGTTTAGCACCCATAGATTTTAAATGTTGAAAATGAGCAACGACAGCTTCTCTAAAGGTTTCGTATTCGTGATAAGGAAGATTGCATTCTAAAGCAGTTTGTTTTACAATTTCAGCAATTCTCGTATAGTGAATGTGACTAATATTCGGGAAAATATGATGCTCTACCTGGTGATTTAAACCGCCGGTAAACCAGTTGACCAATCGATTTTTGGGAGCAAAATTAACAGTTGTAAATAACTGGTGAATAGCCCAGGTATTTTTCATCGATCCGGTTTCATCTGGTAAAGGCATTTCTGTTTCTTTAACAACATGGGCCAATTGAAAGACGATGCTTAAAATCAAACCTGCCGTATAGTGCATTACGAAAAATCCAATTAAAATCTTCCACCAGCTAATTGATAAAATAAGCATAGGAATGATTATCCATATCGCCATATAAATAAGCTTGGTTACGGCTATTGTACTCCACTGTTTAAGGGGGCTGGGAAGTTTTCCATAAGATAATTTCCTCGCAAGGTATCTTTTAGACTGTTTAAAATCTGTAGTAAGAGCCCAGTTAAAGGTCAACAATCCATATAAAAATACGGAATAGAAATGTTGAAACCTATGAAATCTTGACCACTTAGCGTGTTTGGTGAATCGAATAATTCTACCTGCATCAAGATCTTCGTCGTGACCGTGAATATTAGTGTAGGTGTGGTGAAGAACATTATGCTGCACCTGCCAGTTATAAACATTACCCGCCAGGATATATATTGTGCCACCCATTAATTTATTGATCCATTTTTTAGAGGAATATGAGCCGTGGTTGCCATCGTGCATCACATTCATTCCTACCCCTGCCATACCGGCGCCCATTATTACGGTAAGCAATAACATCCACCATTGTGAAATATCTAATGTGAGTATTATAAAATAGGGAGCAAGGAAAAGGGAAAACATTGCAATGGTCTTTAGGTGAAGTTGCCAGTTTCCCGTTTTAGAAAGATTATTTTCCTTAAAATAGTTATTGACCCTCTTATTAAGGGTTCGAAAAAATTGAGCTGAATCAATTCGGGAGAAACGTAGAGATTGTTGATTTAATTTCATTATCGTAAATATACCTCAAAGGTAAAACATTAAAATTTGCTTAAACAGGATCGAATTAAATTTAACCTGGCATTTATGTACTTTTGTACAAAATATGAAATTTTGGAATTAATACATAAATATTTTCCCGATTTAAACGTTGCTCAATATGATCAATTTGAGGCCTTACAGGAACTTTATCAAAATTGGAATTTAAAAATTAATGTGGTTTCCCGTAAAGATATAGATGAGCTTTATCTAAGGCACGTGCTTCATTCTCTGGGAATTGCAAAAATTCAGAAATTCAAGATCGGGGCGAATATTCTCGATGTTGGTACCGGGGGTGGATTCCCTGGGATTCCTCTCGCGATTTTATTTCCTGAAACAAATTTTCATTTAGTGGATTCCATAGGAAAAAAAATTAAGGTCGTGGAAGAGGTTGTAGCCGGCCTGGGTCTTACCAACGTAAAATCTACAAATTCGCGGGTAGAGGAAATAAAAGGCACTTATGATTTTATTGTGAGCCGGGCGGTAGCTGCTATGCCAACTTTTGTTCATTGGACGAAAGGAAAAATTGCCAAGACAAGTATTCACGAAAAGAAAAATGGAATTTTATATTTAAAAGGCGGAGATTTATCTGAAGAATTGGCTGGTTATAAAAATGCTGAGATTTACCCTTTGAACGACATTTTCGAGGAAGAGTTCTATGAAACAAAAAAGGTGGTTTACCTTCCTGTTAAATATAGAGGTTAGATTTATAATTTCCCGGCCTGTAACGAGGACGATTTAATAAAAATACAACAAAGCTTTATTAATCATTTAACTGACATCGGCAGACATAACAAGTATATTTGGGTTAAACCAAAAATGAAAAGATTATGAAAAATCTGAATGATTTATTTGAGCATCAGTTAAAGGACTTATATAGTGCCGAAACCCAATTAATAGAAGCATTGCCAAAAATGCAAAAAAATGCCAGTGATAAAGAATTAAAAAAGGCATTTGAAAAGCATCTTGAGGAAACTAAAAATCACAAAAAAAGACTTGAAGAAGTTTGTGATGAATTGGGAATTGACCCTAAAGGAGAAACTTGTAAGGCTATGAAAGGTCTTATTAATGAAGCTGAATCTTTTATTAAAGAAGATGCCGAAGAGGATGTAATGGACGCAGGTCTTATTGCCGAAGCTCAACGAGTAGAGCATTACGAAATTTCGGGATATGGAACTGTAATTCGTTATGCTAAAGAGCTTGGTCACGATAAAATAGTGGAGAAGCTCGTGAAAACTCTTAATGAGGAATATAAAGCTGATGAGGATCTAAATAAAATGGCCGAAAACAGACTTAATCGAGAGGCTAAATAATAATTAAAGAAATTTC
>CAZXEY010000073.1:15517-16551 GCA_964639695.1 uncultured Antarcticibacterium sp.
CCCTTACGGGGCTTTTCTTGTTTAAAAGAATAAAGTCATCGTTATTCTGAACAATTCTTAAAATTTTCTTAAAGATAATAAATTTAATTTTTCTCCCACCACCTTGTATCTACCTAGAACAGCAATTTACCCCATTACAGAATAAGTTAAAAATATGTTTAAACTGTACGCCCCGGAGTTAAATAAGTTAAAACACCGAGATTTTTTCTGGTTTCAAAGTAACTTTAAGTAAGCCAGAAAAAATCAAAGCCATGGGGTATCGGGAAAATATATTAGAACTTTTATACAAGCATTTGGAAAAGATCCTGATGGATCAAAAAATTTATCAGCATAAAGCAGAAGGTAGTAAAAGATTGTTTTTCAAGAATTTCTTCAGAAAGCTTTCTCACCAAAAAAAATCTTTTTTTAAAAGAACGCAACAGGAAATTCGCCAAATCGAAAATGAACTGGAATTGATGGGAGTAGAATTTGAAACTAAAGATTTTTTTATAGCAGAGAGATCTTCAGTGACTATTTTACCTGCTTACAGGACTGAAAAGGATGGATCTATTAAAGAGTGCTATAGAAGGGAAAAAAGAAATTATGAAAATTATAATTATATGCTTTCCAAAATAAGTAAAGGGAGTATTAGAGAGATGCTTCTTTTTCAAAAACATTCTGTTCAACTTATTCTTGAAGAAATCGAATCCCTTGGCATTCGGCTCTTTGATGGAGTAGAAGACGAACATCGTGGTGAAATAAACTACAGGTAGTTTTATTTTACCCCTACACTAAAGCCTGATATTCCGGGCTTTTATTTTTTAATCAACCAAAATAGTTAATGTATGTTCACAAGATCTTTATGGAATTCCTATTCGTCCGAAACCAAATTTTCCAAACTAAACAAGGATATTGAAGTTGATGTAGCCATTGTTGGTGGTGGAATTACAGGAATTACAACTGCCAATCTTCTAAAGAATAAAGGTATTTCCACGGCTGTTCTTGAGGCAAGAGAGGTTGGAAAGGGTACGACCAGTCACAGCACAGGGAATTTA
>CAZXEY010000074.1:0-16504 GCA_964639695.1 uncultured Antarcticibacterium sp.
AGGTCAAATGACTGCCGAAAAGGAAAAAGAATACCGGCAGGACCTGGATAATTCACTTCAGTTAGGTTATAACCTCTTAAAAAATGGAGGTACGGCTGTGGACGCTGTGGAAGCGGCGGTAAAATCTCTGGAAGATTCCTACTTGTTCAATGCGGGTAAAGGAAGTGTTTTTACTGCAGATGAAACACACGAAATGGATGCCGCCATTATGGAGGGTAAATCTTTAAATGCGGGAGCGGTAACTTTAATAAAAGGAATTAAAAATCCTATAGCCCTGGCACGGGATGTAATGGAAAAAAGCGATCACGTGTTCCTTGCAGGTGAGGGCGCACTGAAGTTTGCAAAATCTCTTAACTATCAGGTAGAGGAGGAAAGCTATTTTTATGATGATTTCAGGCATAGTCAATGGCTGGAAATAAAAGATTCAGATAAATTTCAGTTAGATCATTCGGTAAAAAAAGATGAGAAATTTGGAACTGTTGGTGCTGTTGCCTGTGATATAAACGGCAATATTGCCGCGGCAACCTCTACCGGGGGGATGACCAATAAAAGGTATGGCAGGATAGGGGATAGTCCTATTATAGGTGCCGGAAATTATGCAAATAATCTTACCTGTGCGGTTTCCTGTACCGGAAGTGGTGAATTCTTTATTCGTGGAGTCGTGGCCTATGATGTTTCCTGCTTAATGGAATATAAAAATATGACGCTACAGGGAGCTGCAGAAGAAGTGATTCACAACCGTGTTTTAAAGATAGGTGGTGACGGTGGACTTATCGCTGTAGATGCCAAAGGAAATGTTGCGTTGCCTTTTAATACTGAAGGTATGTACCGTGGCTTTAAATCTTCTGATGGGAAAGAGGAGATTGCCATCTATAAGTAATTTTTGCTGGTCAAAAAATTAAGGACCAGGTAAGATTCTTTACCTGGTCTTTTTGTATTATATTAAACTTGCTGAAGCTGAAAGAACTTCAATTTTCTTGTTTTTAATATCTAAAGTATCTCCCGGAGAAAGTACGTGAGTTACCAGATTGCAAAGGGTAAGGGTGGTGCCTTTCTTCAGTTGGTGATATTTATTATGAGTTAGCTGGCCGCCATCAAAAACAATTACCATTCCCGATCCAATAGTTTCGCAGTCGTTACCATTCTTAATAACCATCCCGGTATCTTCAGCCAGTCCTATTCCTAATATAGAAGGAAATTTTGCAACAGCTTCAGATAATCTTCCAAAACGGCCCCGCTGGATGAAATGAGTATCTATAATAATTTCAGGAATTAAATTCATTCCTTCCCGCATCTTTGTGGATGCTTTTATAAAAGACTCTTTAATGCTTCCGCCAGAGATCATTTCTGCAGACATACACATAGCTCCTGCACTAGTCCCTGCAACAACAAAATTTTCGTTTTGATATCTATCGGCAATGATTTCATGAAATTCGGTGTCCTTTATTTTTGAAGTAATCTTGGATTGGTTTCCGCCCGAAAACATAACACAATCCACGCTTCTTATTTTTTTAAGATTCTCAGGGGAATCTGCTTCAGCTCTGGAGCCTATATAAAGGGGCTCTACATTTTCGCATCCTAGTAGTTTAAAGGCAGCAATATAATTATTACCAACCTCTTTGGGGATACCAGATGCAGTAGTTATTACCAGGATTTTAGAATCCTTTCCTCCACTTTCTTTTAAAACCCGGGCGAGTATTCCCTGGCTTATGTATTCCAGTTTATATTTCTCTTCTTTGTGTACTCCTTTATCTTCATTTCCTCCAATTGGAATGAGGGTTCCTTGAATCATAATTAAACATTAAAGTTAGTTGCAAAAGTAGCTTTATAATTTTTTGATTCATAAATTATAGGGTTTTAAATCTAAAATTGCTAGTAAAAAGTTATGAAAATTCGCAAGATAAATTCCCTTAGGGGACCTAACTATTGGTCAATAAACAGAACAAAATTGATAGTAATGGTCCTTGATCTTGAAGAGATGGAGGAACTTCCATCCAACAAAATTGAAAATTTTAAAGAAAGGCTGCAAAATTTTTTGCCAAGTCTTTATGAGCATACCTGTTCAATAGGAACACCCGGAGGATTTTTTCAACGTGTAGAAGAAGGTACCTGGATGGGGCACATTATTGAACATATTGCCCTGGAAATTCAAACTCTTGCCGGTATGGATGTCGGCTTTGGAAGAACCCGGGGATATGGGGAAAAAGGAGTTTATAATGTGGTATTTTCTTATCAGGAAGAAGCTGTGGGAAGATATGCAGCGAGGGCTGCTGTAAGAATTTGTGAAGCTTTGATAAAAGGTGAGGATTATGATCTTGCACCCGATATCCAGGAGATGCGGGAGATTAGGCAAGCGGTGAGATTAGGGCCAAGTACATCATCAATCATTGCAGAAGCAGAAAAGAGGGGGATTCCCTGGATACGGCTCAATAAATATTCTCTATGCCAACTTGGGTACGGGGAAAATCAAAAAAGAATACAAGCCACTATTACAAGTGAAACCAGCAACCTTGCAGTGGATCTTGCCTGTGACAAAGAAGATACAAAAAACCTTTTAGAGCAGGCAGAAGTACCGGTTCCTCGGGGTGAAATTTTGAGAAGGGAATCCAGCCTGAAATCAATCGTAGACAGATTGGGCTATCCTTTAGTGACCAAACCTTTAGATGGAAATCACGGCAGCGGGATCACGGTCAACATCAACAGTTGGGAAGAGGCACTAGCAGGTTTTAAAGCCGCCAAAGAAATCTCAAATTCTGTCATTGTTGAAAAACAGGTTTACGGTGAAGATTACCGGGTGCTTGTCATCAATAATAAAATGGTTGCAGCAGCTAAAAGAAATCCCGCTCATGTGATTGGAGATGGGGATAAAACTATACAACAATTAATCGAGGAGGTAAATGAAGACCCAAGAAGGGGTTATGGCCACGAAAAGATCCTTACCCAGATTACGGTTAACGGGTTAACCAGGGATATCATTGCTGCAAAAGGATATACTCTTGAAACTGTACTTGAAAAAGGTGAAAAATTGATTCTAAAAGATACTGCAAATTTAAGTACAGGTGGAACTGCAGAAGATGTTACAGACGTTGTTCACCCTTCCAACATTTTTATGGCCGAGAGGATCTCAAAGATAATTGGTCTTGATATTTGCGGGATCGATGTAATGACCACCGATATTAGTCAGCCCCTATCTGAAACAGGAGGAGCAATTCTGGAAGTTAATGCAGGCCCGGGATTCAGAATGCATCTTTCGCCAACCACTGGATTACCACGTAATGTAGCTGCGCCGGTTATTGATAAACTATTCCCCAACGGTTCTACAGGTACAATTCCAATTGTAGCAATAACCGGTACTAATGGGAAAACCACGACTACAAGATTAATCGCGCATTTAGCAAAACAGGAAGGTTACAAAGTTGGATATACCACAAGCGACGGTGTTTATATTCAAAACAGATTATTGATGAAAGGAGATTGTACCGGCCCTATTAGTACTGAATTTGTTTTAAAAGATCCTTCTGTAAATTTTGCGGTGCTGGAGTGTGCCCGTGGAGGAATTCTAAGGGCCGGGCTGGGTTTTAACCAATGTGATATAGGAATTGTTACCAATGTTTCTGAAGATCATTTAGGATTAAACGGAATTAATACCATTGAGGATCTCGCACGGGTAAAAGGAATTATTCCGGAAAGTGTTTCTGCTGATGGGTATGCTATTTTAAATGCCGATGATGACAGGGTTTACGAAATGAGAAGAAATGTTATCTCTAAAGTAGCATTATTTTCGATGAACGAAGAGAATCCCAGGATCAAGGAAATGCAGGAAGAAGGAGGATTAACTGCAGTATTTGAAAATGGTTTTATTACGATTTGTAAGGGAAAATGGAAGCTAAGAATTATTAAAGCAGCCAATGTTCCTTTGACTTTTGGAGGAAAGGCTGAATTTATGATCCAGAATATTTTACCTGCAGTTTTAACTGCTCATATAAAAGGAATTAATCTGGACGATATTAAGGTAGCCCTTGAAACTTTTATTCCGTCGCCTTCACAAACACCGGGTAGAATGAATATGTTCCAGTTCAGGGATTTTCAGATATTATTGGATTATGCACATAATCCTGCAGGAATGCGTGCCGTTCAAAAGTTTACAGAAAAATTTGATTCTTCTGTAAAAGTCGGAATTATTACAGGCGTGGGTGACAGGAAAGCTGCAGACACCAGAGAAATAGGAAAAATTTCTGCAGAGATGTTTGATGAAATTATAATTCGACAGGATAAGCATTTAAGAGGCCGTACTGCCGATGAGATAATTGGATTTATAAAAGAGGGGATCCAACAACATAGCAGTGAGGTGAAAACCACGGTGATTAAGGAAGAGATAGAAGCTGTAAAATATGCTATAGAAAACGCTAAAAAAGGATCGTTAATAGTGATATGTACAGAAATGGTTGCAGATGTGACAAAACTCATTCAGGATCTGCAACAAGAGGAATCTTCTTCGGCAGGAGGTTTAGGTAAGGAAGGATCTAATGGCATAACTGCAGAAACTGCACAGGAGAAGTAAGATCTTTTAAATTGGGATCAGAAATATTAGATTCTGATCCCAATTTTTCTTTTAAATATAAAATTTACTTTGAATATTTTCATTTTTCCCTTCCTGATATTTTACATAACTAAAACCTTTTTGAATACAGTAAGAACCTACCTCGCCTTTTTTATTTAAGGCGATAAATGCTGCCTGAAAATCTTTAAAATTTGGGTGGTTGGCAATTATTCTTTTTGTTGCTATCTCGCAGGCTTCCTGGGGAGATTTCCCCTGTCTCATAAGTTCCACAATAAGAAAACTGCTCACATTTTTCATAATAGCTTCTCCCATTCCCGTTGCAACGGCACCACCCACCTCGTTATCAAGAAAAAGCCCGGAGCCAATAATAGGAGAGTCCCCCACACGGCCGTTCATTTTATAGGATAATCCCGAGCTCGTGCAGGCACCTGCGATATTTCCATCCTTATCAATACATAACATCCCGATGGTATCGTGATTTTCTATATTGATTAAGGGTTTATATTCTTTTTTCTTCAGCCATTCTTTATAGGCTTTTTCAGAATCTTCAGTTAGCAATTTTTCTTTTGCAAAACCATGTACCCTTGCAAATTGATCTGCTCCTTCCCCGGCAAGCATTACGTGTGGAGTTTCCTCCATTATTTTTCTGGCAACTGAAACGGCGTGAGCATTATTCTTCAAATAAACTACAGCTCCTGCATTGCCATTGGGAGACATGATACAGGCGTCCAGAGTAACATTCCCTTCCCTGTCTGGCGCTCCGCCTTTTCCAACGGTAGTATTTTTAAAATTAGCTTCTTCTATCATTACTCCCTGTTCCACAGCATCGAGTGCATTAGCACCTTTCGCAAGCATTTCACCTGCTTTGATACTTGCATTGGGAAAATTCCAAGTAGCTATAGTAATGGGGAAAGGTTTTGATATATTTTTCGTCATAGGTAATGTAGTTTCATGTATGGCAGCGAAGCCCGGGTTACTTAAAAAAGTTGCACCTGCACCTGCGAGGGCCGAATTAATTATAAATTTTCTTCTTTTCATTTTTTTATGCAAGAAAGGAAAAAGGAATTCCTTCCCGAAAAATAGCAAATTATAAAGAAGGTGTGGTATAATTCCTGAAAAGAAATGCTGAGAAACTCAATAATTTAATAACATTTAAAAAGGGCACAAAGGTTTGATTAAGACTATCTTTGCCCACTTAAAAAAAAGAAAGCAAATGCGCTGGATCATATTTATAATTTTTTATTTATCCATAAATTTTTACGCTTACCAGGCAATTCGTACAGTTACTAAAAGTAATATTGTCACAGGTATTTACCTGGTAATATCTTTACTCATTCTCGGTAACTTTATTTTTCAATGGACACAACCAAATCCTGGAGGTGGATTTACAGGAGGAAGAGGATATTCCCTTGGTTTTATTCTCGCTTTTGTTTCCGCTAATATTCTTTTGACCTTGTTTATGTTTGGTGAAGATATCATACGGTTTTTTGTTGCGGCTTACCAAAAGATCTTTACTCCATCGGGATTTGACCTTCCTTCTAGAAGAAAATTTATAAGCCAGATAGCATTAGGAATCGCAGCCATTCCTTTTGCTTCTCTATTATATGGAATGTATCAGGGGAAATATAATTATAAGGTTTTAAAATATACTCTACATTTCGATGACTTACCAGCTTCTTTTGATGGATACACGATAAGCCAGATTAGCGATATTCACAGCGGGAGTTTTGATAATGAAGAAAAAATTGAATACGCTGTAGATCTTTTAAATGAGCAGGGAAGTGACGCTGTTATGTTCACAGGGGATTTGGTTAATAATATGGCAACCGAGATGTTGCCATGGAAATCAGTATTTTCAAAAATTAAAGCAAAGGACGGAGTGTTTTCAGTACTTGGTAATCACGATTATGGAGATTATGTCAACTGGGAATCTGAACAAGCGAAAAATCAAAATTTAGAAAATTTAAAAGCTACTCATTACGAGATGGGCTGGAATCTAATGTTGAATGAACATAAATTTATTCAACGAAACGGGGAAAAGATAGCTTTGGTTGGGGTGGAGAATTGGGGAGCGGGTGGTTTTAAGAAAAAGGGTGATCTTGATGTGGCTTCCAAAGGACTTACTGATAAGGATTTTAAAATCCTTTTAAGCCATGATCCTTCACACTGGCAGGAAAAGGTGAAGGGCGATCCTAAAAAATTTCAGCTAACCCTTAGTGGACACACCCATGGGATGCAGTTTGGAATTGAAATTCCGGGATGGTTTAAGTGGAGTCCTGTGCAGTATCGTTATGAGAACTGGGCGGGGATTTATGAAGAAATGGGTCGCATGATCAATGTTAACCGTGGTTTTGGATATCTGGCCTACCCGGGGAGGGTTGGGATTTGGCCGGAAATTACTGTGATTGAACTGCGAAAAGGTCCTAAACCTGCATAATTCAAAGAAATTACTATATTTGATTAAAATTTATTTAAGGTATTGAAATCTAATTCAAATTTCGCTTTAACCTATGTCAAAATTTGGTGAGTTAATAGATTTAAACATTCCGGTGCTTTTAGATTTTTATACCGAGTGGAATGATGCTTCTACAGCTATGCATCCCGTGCTACGTGACGTGGCAGCAGCACTTGGCGATAAAGCCAAAATCATTAAAATAGATGTTGATAAAAACACCCAACTAGCCGAGGCACTTCGGGTTAAGGGACTGCCTACGTTAATGATCTACAAAGACGGAGAGATGAAGTGGCGGCAAAGTGGGGAACAGGATGCAAATACTTTAATTGGTCTTCTAAAAGAATATATTTAAAGCGCCTCCTCATATTAATCTTCTTTTATACTTGCCTTAATGCTATTCTGCATTAATAAAGCTGTTATTTATCTAAAAAAAACTTAAAATTTCTTTTAGAAAAAGTTTTTTCTAAAACTGTCATAAAATTGATGTTTTCAATTTTATGAGCATTCTTGTTCTTCATATTTTACTTCCTGAATAAGATTTTCTGCCCTTAGGATCCAATAAATTAATCAGTGATTACAAGGCCTATTATTATTATTATTTAAGATATTAAAATAAGGAGATAAGACACTTCAAGGATAAATTTGTTAATAATATTAAAAAATTTAAACGGGTTGAGTTATTAAAATTAAGAATTATTTAAGATATTGCTTCCCAGGCTAATTCAAATTATAAAGTAATAATGGAAAAAAAATTAAGGTTTATGATAACACTGCTATTAGTGTTATTTGTGCAACTAAGTTTTGCTCAACAAAAGACAGTTACCGGTACGGTAGTTGACGAACAGGGATTACCCCTTCCTGGAGTAAATGTTTTAATTCAGGGTACTACTATAGGTACTCAAACAGATTTTGATGGACGCTATTCCCTTCAGGCAAGTCCAGGAGATATTTTAGTATTTTCTTTTATAGGAATGGAAACTGCTCGTATTATAGTTGGTTCCCCTAATGTTATTGATGCTACTCTTATGCAGGATGCGGCCAATCTCGATGAAGTTATTGTAACCGCATACGGTACATCTACAAAAGAAGCTTTTACAGGTTCAGCTAGTGTCATAGGCGAAGCTGAATTGGCTAAAAGGAATATCACCTCTCCAATCGCGGCTATAGAAGGTAATGCAACCGGAGTACAATTTACTTCTGCTTCGGGACAACCAGGATCTTCTCCTGGAATTGTCATTCGTGGTGTTGGTACCCTTACAGGAAATTCAGATCCTTTATATATAGTTGATGGGATGCAATACGAAGGTGGTTTAAATACAATTAACCAAGAGGATATCAAGTCTATTACAATTCTAAAAGACGCTGCATCCACTTCTTTGTATGGTTCCAGGGCCGCTAATGGAGTGGTGTTGATTACCACAAAAAGTGGTATAAGAGGAGATATTAGAGTAAATGTTTCCGCACAAACTGGTGTGGTTACCAATGCTATTCCATTCTATGAAGAACTTACTCCCGGTCAATATTATGAAACTATGTGGGAGGCTTTAAAAAATTCGAGTGCAGGTGGAGGAGATCCGGCTTATGCTTCTGCAAATATTTATAATAGCCTGGGATATAATCCTTTCGATGTTCCAAATGATCAAATCGTTGGAGTGGATGGAAGGTTAAATCCTAATGCTAATTTAGTCTACCAAAGCTTAAACTGGTATGACGCCATGGAAAGAACAGGAGTTAGACAAAATTATAACGTTAGCGTATCGGGTGGAGGTGAAAATCACAGAGTGTTTTTTTCTACATCTTATTTGGAGGAAGAAGGATTTATCGTAAAAACTAAATTCGACCGCTTGACTACCAGATTAAATGCCGATTTTGATGTTAATGACTGGATTAGCTTAGGAGGTAGTGCAAACGTTACTATTTCTGAAGCTGTAGGTCCTAGTTCTGCAGGTACGGGAAGCATTGTTAACCCATTTGGATTTGCAAAGAATATTGGTTCTATTTATCCCGTTTATGTCAATGATCAACAGGGGAATATAGTAGTAGATGATGCAGGGCGACCAATTTTTGATAACGGTGAAGGTTTTCCTCAATATAATATTGGTTCCAGGCCGATAAGCCAGGGGCGTCATGCTTTCCAGGAACTTTTATTGAACGATGAACGTGACAGAGACAATACCTATGGATTTAGATATTTTGCTGATTTTAAAATAATAGATGGTCTAAATTTTAGGTTGAACTATGGTAGAGACTATAATGAAGGAATTGAAAAGGAATATGAGAATAACATCATAGGGGATGCTCAGCCAACCGGTAGATACAGTGAAACCAGATTTAGAAGGGAAGTTTCCAACTTCAACCAAATTTTAACTTATAACAAGAGCTTTAATGATCTTCATAATATAGAAATTACAGCGGGTCACGAGAGTTTCGACAGAACTTTTTCCGGAATGAATGCTTTGGCAATTGAACAAACCGCTGAGGGAATTTATGAATTTGACAACTTTGCCACGCCTGTTAGTTTAGGAGGGTCTACAACTAACAAAACACTTGAGGGATATTTCTTAAGAGCTAACTATAACTTTGCCGACAGGTATTACTTAAGTGCTTCTGCCAGAAGAGATGGATCTTCTGTTTTTAGCACAGATGCAAGATGGGGTAATTTTTACTCGGTAGGGGCAGCGTGGAGAATAGATCAAGAGAGCTTTATGGATAATGTTGACTTTGTTGATAATTTAAAAATACGAGCTTCTTATGGTGAAGTAGGAAATGATGACTTAGGCGACTTTTTCTTATCACAGCCCAGGTATAGTTTAACTTCAAACGCAGGGAATCCTGCAATTATTTGGAGTACTATTGGTAATGATCAACTGCAATGGGAAACCGTAGAAAGTTTTGATGTTGCTCTTGAATTTACATTGTTCAATAGATTTTTAGATGGTACTTTAGAATACTATAGAAGAAATTCCTCAGACCTTCTTTTCGATTTACCAATACCATTGAGTAATGGATTAAACTCTTATCCTGCGAATATTGGTGATATGTACAATTCTGGTTTTGAATTAGGTTTAACAACAAATTGGAAGGTAACTGGTGATTTTAACTGGAGAACAACCTTCCAGGCATCAACCTTTAAAAATGAAATCACCTTTTTGCCAGATCCTTTTGTTACTGGATCCAAAAGATGGGACGTGGGAAGATCAAGATTTGATTTTTACTTATTGAGAACTGCCGGAGTTGATCCTGCAACAGGAGATCAATTATTTTTAATGTATGAGCTAGATGAAAATAACAATAGCGTTCCTGTTTTAGACGAGAATGGTGTTCATTTAACCACCAATAACTGGCAGGAAACAGAGAGAGCTTATACAGGAGATTCATCTATACCAGACCTTTTAGGTTCTATATCGAACAGTATCAGTTATAAAGGATTGTCCCTGGATGTTTTAGTGACTTATGGTATTGGTGGAGAAATCCTTGATAATGGTTATTCTGCAATGATGCATAGTGGTAGTTTTGGTAGTTCTTACCACCCAGACATCTTAAATGCATGGCGTCAACCGGGTGATATTACTGATGTTCCAAGATTAGAAAGTGGAAATAATAATTTAGTAAGAACCCAATCTGACAGATTTTTAACCGATGCTTCTTTCTGGGCGCTAAAAAATGTAAATTTGGGGTATAATTTTAATAATAATACCTCCAATAAATTAGGATTAGATAACCTGCGTATTTATTTAGTAGGTGAAAATTTATATCTTAAGAGTGAAAGAGACGGGTTAAATCCTCAGTTCAATTTAGCAGGAACTCCTGCCGGAAATGATTTCAATCCTTCAAGAACTTTTTCTTTTGGGTTTAATGCAGCATTTTAATTTAACAATATTAAAACCTTAATGATCATGTTAAGAAAATTTAAATATATGTTATTGTGTATAGTCGCTATGACAATAACCTCGTGTTCAGAAGATTTTCTGGAAACGAAACCAACAGATGCTATTTCTGCTGCCGATGCGTTGGCAACTGAAGCAAACATGGCTTTAATACTTAATGGGTTACATCGTGGATTATATGCCCAATCCCAAACTATCCTCCCCGGTGGCGATAGTCAAAGAGCAGGTGAACATTATTGGGTGCCGCTTGGGGATAATATACCAGGTGGGGTAATACATTCCGCAGCAGCTAATAATTTAGGCTGGCAGAATGAAACCCGATGGATATCTCATACAGATCAAACATCTTTGACTAATGAAATTTTATGGTATCATAGGTATAATATCATCGCAAGTGCCAATGCAATCATTAATAAAGGAACAGATGGAAGTCTTCCCGAAACCGATAAACTAAGAGAGATATTAGGACAGGCCTATACCTATAGGGCTTATGCTTACCTTTCATTGGTTCAGCATTATGCGAAGGGCTATTTAATTGGAAGTCCCGCATCTGATCCCGGAGTGCCTATTTTATTTTCTTCCGATGCTCCTTTCACAAGTCAGCCAAGATCAACTGTACAGGAAGTTTACAACCAGATAAAAGAGGATCTAAATACAGCTATCTCATATTTTGAGGATGCCACACCAAGGCCTACAGGAACTGCAGACGCGAAATCTCAACTAAATATTGACGTAGCCTACGGCCTTAAAGCACGGGCAGCCTTAAATACTGGAGACTGGCGTACAGCTGCTGACGCTGCAAAAAAGGCACGCGAAGGTTATCCTTTAATGAGTGAAAGCGAATATAAGTCTGGTTTTAACACAACATTGTTGTCAGAGGTAATTTGGGGTAGTAATGTTATAGAAACTGAAACTACCTTTTTCCGCTCTTATTTTTATTTAATCGCGAATGACTTCAACGGAAGTCAAAACAGAAATAATCCCAAAATAATAGATAGAAGATTATATAATCAAATTCCTGATACAGATTACCGAAAAGACCTATTCCTGGCAGATGCTCCAAATACCAATACTTCAGCAGCTAATGGTCAAGGAGGTTTTGCTAATAACACTAATCCTTTATATCCAACCCGTGCGGATTGGAATGCTGCGATAAGCGAGATAAAGGATACTTATGGATTTACAAGTGGTCATAACTTACATCCATATATGCACGTGAAATTTTTGCAAAAAAATTCAGGAACTATAGATCCAGATGATATCATATATATGCGTGCCTCTGAAATGTACTTAATTGAAGCAGAAGCAGAAGCCATGTTAGGTAATCTTGCCGCTGCAAAAGATGCTTTGAGACCGTTAGGTGAAGCCCGTGATAGCGCTTATGATCTATCAGCTTTTAACACACAGGCGGAACTACTGGAGCATATTAAGTTTATGAGAAAAGTTGAACTATGGGGAGAAGGATTCTTATATGTAGACAAAATTCGTTGGGATGAAGGCATTGATCATGCTGCCAATGGAGGTTCTGGTGCGTCTCAAATTTTATATCAGGATGGGTTTCTTCAAGAAAAGCCATCGATTAATGATGCCTGGATTTTCAAGATACCACAAAAGGAACTTGATGCCAATCCTAATTTAGGGCCCGGGGATCAAAATTAATAAGTGAAATATGTAGATGTTAAAGGCTGCCTTTTAAAAGGCAGCCTTTTTTAATTTATAGCAAATTCTTGATAAGGATTATTTATTATTATTATTTAAAAGTATTTATGTTTAAGATGTAATTCTTAAAGCGCCCTGAATTGATATCCTCTTTCACTAAAAAATTGTAAAACCCTGGGAAGTACTTCCTGCATATTTTTTCTTGCCTTTAAACTGTCGTGAAAAACAATGATACTTCCCGGTTTAGACATTTCTATCACAAATTTATAGCAGCTCTCTGCCGGAAGGTGTTCGTTAAAATCTCCGCTAATAACATCCCACATTACAATTTTATAACCTTGTTTCTTTAATTTTCTCATCTGGGAAAACCTAAGTTTTCCATACGGTGGCCTGAAGAGTTTAACCCCTGCCAAGGGTTTATTTTCTTCGGAAGTAGTTTTAGTCTTTTCTGACCATGACTTCTGATAGGCAGCAATATTTTGAGATAACAATTTTTCAGTTTGTAACGTGTTCTGAAGATATACTTCTGAAGGAGTTTTCCAGCCGTTGAGGTGATTGTAAGTGTGGTTTCCTACAGTATGGCCTTCAGCTAAAATTTGTTGAAGAATTTCAGGATTCGACTGAATGTTATCTCCAATGCAAAAAAAGGTTGCTTTTGCATTGTAATTTTTCAGAAGTGATAGAACCCACGGCGTTACCTCTGATATTGGCCCGTCATCAAAACTTAAATAAATTACTTTTTGCTTAACAGGTAAATTCCACAGCAGGGAAGGAAACACTATTTTCCCCGCTGTGGTGATACTTTTAAAGAAGAATCGCATACTACCTTACACAGAAAAACTAACGAACGGTATCTTCAGGAAATAAAGAATCTCCTCCTGCCGGTAAGGCAGGATTACCCAATTCTGTTTCTAATTCACCTTCTGAAGAAGGGATCTCCTCCGCATCAGATTGTGGATCATAGAATCTTGGATACAGGCTTAGATAACTGTTAAATTCTTCAGCTTTTTTACGTGCATATTCACGTTCACCGCTCATAAATAAAAGGTCTACCAGTGATCTGTACCGTTCCATATCGGTAATTATAATATCGGAGTACTCGAACTGTCGTTCATAATCCCATCCACTGTAGAATTCAAGGTTCTCCTGATATTTCTTAGCTACTTTTTCCCAAAGTTGCTTCGCTTTTTCAGGCTCTCCAACTTTAAAATATCCACTAATAAAAGGTTCCAGAAGCGTATAGAACTGGTAATGATCTACAGGCATTTTTTCCATTGCAAGGTCTAGAACTTCTTCAGCTTTTTCTGTTTTCCCTTCATTTAATAAAGCTTCCACCAGCCTGGCTAGGTTACTCCTGTACGTAATTGAATTTTTACGGGTTTCCGGGTCGTGATAAATCCCAGGATCCTCCATATTACCCCAATCCCAGTCCATAACTATCTTGTACATTTTATCGGTATTGATCCTGCCCATATCAAATGGATTTCTTGGATTAACCGGTGTTCTAATGGGTACTAGTTTATAGGCAACGCCGTCTAACTGCAGGTAGTCTTTCATCCACAGGTAATCGTCGTCACCAAAGCTTCCGCCGGTGAAATATATAGGACGTTTCCAGTCATTGTTGGCAATAATGTCCAGCATTAAAAGCCTGTTTTTATAAACTACATTCCCCTGTATTTCAAAGAAAACATTATCTACAATTTCATCCGCATCTTCGGGATCCACAATACCGTTGGCGAGAACAGCCTGTTTATCTACAGGAACCCGAATGAACTGGGTGGGGAAGGTATTTACTACCTGCCCGCTTTGCAATTCTCCTTTAGTCCCGGGATTATCACTCGCGATCCAGTTCATCCAGTTCTTTAAAAGCATCGTGTCTTTCGTAATGGGCTGGTAGATCACAAACTCATTGGTTCCAGAACGATACTGGCTATGTTCCAACTGTGAGGGTATAGGATCGCTTGTCCAGGCTTTTCGCTTCATTTGGTCAATATACCAGTCGGTTGCGAAAAGGCTCGTGTTAATGATCCTTACATCCTTTCTATATCCTTCAATTTGTTGTGCATACCAAAGGGCAAACGTATCGTTATCCCCAATGGTAAAAAGGATAGCATTTTCATCCAGGGAATCCAGGTACATTTTAGCCATTGCAAGCGCCGTATAACGGCCAGTCCTGTCATGGTCATCCCAGTTCTCTGCAGCAAGTAAAGTGGGAACTGCAAGCAAGGAAACCACAATGGCTATTGGTGCAGCAATTTTAGGTTTTAAATAATCTTTGATCATATCGAAAAGGGCGTAAACTCCAAACCCGATCCAGATAGCAAAGACATAGAATGAACCTACCAGGGCATAATCCCGCTCCCGCGGTTCAAAAGGCCTTTCATTAAGATAAATTTTTAATGCGATACCTGTAAAGAGGAAGAATACGGTGAGTACCCAAAATCCTTTTTTATCCTTTTTGTAGTGGAATAAAAGACCAATAAGGCCTAAAATAAAAGGAAGAAAATAATAAGTGTTACGGGCTTCATTTTCCTTCATATCTGCAGGAAGATTGTCCTGTGAACCCAACCTCATTTCATCAATAAAATCAATGCCGCTTAGCCAGTTTCCGTTAAGATCTGTATACTGCCCCTGGGTATCATTTTGCCTTCCAACAAAATTCCACATAAAATATCTCCAGTACATATAGCCCAATTGATAATCCAGAAGATATGTGATGTTGGAAGAGTAGGGTGGTTTCTCAACATCGAGATATTGATTGAACTGTTGCAGAAATGTATGATAATCTTCGTAATCTATCCTACCCTGGGCATAACTCCTCCTGAACTCGGCAACGGCAGACATCAATTTTTCTTCACCCTGATATTCAGCCTTAACAGTAAAATCGATAGGTCCTGTCCATCTCATGTAATTAGCTGCGTGAGCAGTACTCCACATCCTTGGTAGTACTGTTTTGTGCTTATCATCAAGATTCTGCCGCGCATTTTCATAATCATTTACGATGATGTATTTACCGGTTATTTCATCTCTTTCGTAGTTTGGCTGCTCATCCAGGTATGGATTTTCAGGATCCAGTCCTGCATACATTTCTGTAAACTGGGGGCCGTAAAACAAATGTGTTTCCCCATATTGTTCCCTGTTGTAATAAGCCAAAAGCTCGCGTGCATTATCGGGGCTGTTCTCGTTAATAATGGTATTCGCGTTAGCACGTATGGGCAGCATCGTCCAGCTTGAGAACCCTATTAATATAAAAAGTATGCAAAGCAGCAGGGTATTGAGCTGATAATAATTTTTTCTGAGAGTATATTTTATTCCGTAATAAAAAGCCGCGACAATTATTAGAAAAGCGATAATAGTTCCTGAGTTAAAAGGAAGGCCTATAGTGTTGGTAAAAAATACCTCGGCTGTTGCAAAAAACGTAAGAGTGTAGGGGAGAAGCAGCTTAAAGATGAACATAAGAACTGCCACAACAGCTATGTTGGCGACTATAAAATTCTTAATCGTAACCTTAGAATAGTTCTTGAAGAAATACAAAAATCCTATCGCAGGGATTGTTAAGAGCCCAAGGAAATGTACACCAAAGGAAAGTCCTGTTACGAAAGAAATTAAAATAACCCAACGATTTCCCCGTGGTTTGAACATATCCCTTTCCCAAAGAAGTCCCAGGTAAAAAAGAATGGCCATAATACAGGTAGCCATTGCATAAACTTCAGCCTCCACGGCACTAAACCAAAAACTATCGGTAAAAGTAAATGCTAAAGATCCCACTGCAGCACTACCTAAAACTACTGCTTTTTGAGTAGTGGTTAGAGTTTTGGGTGGACCAGAAATTTTCAAGATCAGCAGTACAATAGACCAGAACATGAACAGGATGGTAAAAGCACTGGCCACCCCAGACATAAAGTTGACCATTAATGCTACCTGTGAGGAATCTGAAGCAAA
>CAZXEY010000075.1:0-1367 GCA_964639695.1 uncultured Antarcticibacterium sp.
GCAAGAGAAGCCGAGGTTTTTATCGCTCCTAAACTAATTTCACCTTCCCTGCCTTTAGAAAAGGAAATTAAAAAACTGGAGTCCCCGCGTAACTGTTATGTATGCAAAAAAGTTTATACGCGACTGCACCATTTCTATGACACTATGTGCATTGATTGCGGAGATTTTAACTATTTAAAAAGATTTCAAACTGCAGATCTTACAGGGCAGGTTGCTGTAGTCACCGGTTCCAGGTTAAAAATTGGTTATCATATTACATTAATGTTGTTACGTGCAGGAGCCACTGTAGTTGCTACTACAAGATTCCCGGTTGATTCTGCCATACGCTATTCTAAGGAAGATGATTTTTATGATTGGAGCGATCGCTTAAAAATTCACGGTCTTGACCTGCGGCATATTCCAAGTGTGGAAATATTTTGCAATTATATAGAACAACAATATGACCGGCTGGATATTTTAATTAATAATGCAGCTCAAACCGTTAGAAGACCTTCCGGATTTTACAAACACCTTATGGAAAAGGAAGAAAAACCTTTGGAAACCTTACCTCATTCTGTTCAGGAGTTGCTTAATGATCATAAATATTGTCTTACCGAATTGCAATCGTATTCCTTAAATGCTTCAGCTAATCAAAACAATGCTTTACCGGTTACCTGGCATGGACCCGAGCCGGGAATAGGAATAAGAGCTTCGGCAAAATTATCACAAATACCCTACAGTTTTGATAATTCTATAGCTGCCAGTGAAGTTTTTCCTGAAGGAAAGCTGGATGCCGACTTACAACAAGTCGATTTGAGAAAAACCAATAGCTGGCGCCTTAAACTAGGAGAAATTGAAACTACAGAAATGGTGGAAGTCCAACTGGTGAATTCTATTGCTCCATTTGTATTGTGCAACAGGCTTTCAGAATTAATGAAAAGAGATAATACAGGTAAGAAACATATCATAAATGTTTCTGCAATGGAAGGAAAATTTCAGCGATTTAAAAAGGAGGACCGGCATCCCCATACTAACATGGCAAAGGCTGCTTTAAATATGATGACCCATACTTCCTCGGCTACGCTTGCAAAAGATGGAATCTATATGAATGCTGTGGATACGGGTTGGGTAACCGATGAGGATCCTGCTGAACTTTCCCGGAAGAAAATTGAAATCCATGATTTTCAACCGCCTTTGGATATAGTAGATGGTGCAGCGAGAGTATTAGATCCTCTTTTTGACGGAATTAATACCGGGAAACACTGGTGTGGAAAATTTTTGAAAGATTACAGGCCAATTGATTGGTAAGATATGTCCAATAAAATCCTTCAGCACGTTTTAAAAGATATTGATCTAGAACTGTGCCGATTTTTGCAGGATCGTCACGA
>CAZXEY010000075.1:1377-7913 GCA_964639695.1 uncultured Antarcticibacterium sp.
GAGGAGCAGGAGGAGTTTTTGAGTATATTATCAGAAATCAAAATTTATAAGCACGAACTGCTAATAAATCCCGGCGATCCTGTTACTAATGAATACTATGTTGTAGAAGGTTGTTTACAGGCTTTTCTTTTAACTGAAAGCGGAGATAAATATATACTTCAGTTTGCTATAGAAGATTGGTGGATTTCTGATTTTGAAGCATTTTTTAATGATACTCCTGCCCAACTTTTTATTGAAGCCATAGAAGATTCGGTTTTACTGGCATTGGATAAAAATGCGTTAGAAATTTTGTACAAAAGAATACCTCAATTTGAGCGCTTTTTCCGGATAAAAACAACAGGTGCTTTTGTCGCTTTGCGAAAGCGTATCTTATCTTCCTTAAAAAACTCTGGTAAAGAGCGGTATCTGGAATTTTGCAGCACTTATCCCAACATAGAAAAGCGGGTTCCGAATTATAACATTGCCAACTACCTGGGAATTAAACCCGAAAGTCTTAGCAGGATAAGGAAAGAATTATAACCGCTTAACTTTATTTAACAGGCCTGCTTAACATACATCAACAAGATGTGCAGTTTGCTTTGGTACTTTTGTATTGTTCCGGAATTATTACAGAATTTTCCGGAAGAATAATAGAATAAAACATTTATGAAAAAAGATCAGGCACTACTACAAAACTATAATTTAAACGGATTAAAATTACCAAACCGGGTCGTAATGGCTCCAATGACAAGGAGCCGGGCAGATAATCCTGCAAAGAAACCTACAGAAGATCTTCACGGTGAATATTACACTCAAAGAGCCTCTGCAGGATTAATTATTACAGAAGGTTCACAGGTTTCAGAAGAAGCCGTTGGGTATATTAATACTCCGGGAATTCATACAAAAGAACAGGTGGAAGGCTGGAAAAAAGTAACGGATAAAGTTCATTCAGCCAATGGAAGGATTTTTATCCAGTTATGGCACGTGGGAAGAATGTCGCATCCAGATTTTCATAACGGGAAATTACCTTTGGCACCTTCAGCAATTAATCCTGAATCCAAATCTTTTACTCCTGAAGGTTTTAAGGAAACCGTTTCTCCTAAAGAAATGACTATAGAGGATATTAAAAGAACTGTTGAGGATTTTAAAAAAGCAGCAAAAAACGCAATGGAAGCAGGATTTGATGGAGTAGAAATTCATTCTTCCAATGGCTATCTTTTTCACCAGTTTTTCAATGCCACCTCAAATCATCGAAAAGATGAATATGGAGGAAATAAGGAAAACCGAAGCAGATTCCTCTTTGAGGTTATTGAAGCTATAAAAGAAGTTATGCCACAGAATAAGATTGGGCTTAGGTTAAATCCCTCTTTACATAATATCTTCGGAATGAAAATGGACGAAGAAACAATTCCCACTTTTGATTATATTGTTGAGAAGCTAAATGATTATGATCTTGCTTATCTGCATTTATCAGAGCCTTTTTCTGATGTTTCGGAAATACCATATTCAGAAACTGAAATTGCCAAAAGATACCGCCCAAAATACAACGGGACTTTAATCATCAATTCTAACTTTGACAGAGAGAAAGGAAATAATGTCCTCGAAGAGGGAAATGCAGATCTGGTAGCTTATGGAAAGCCATATATATCCAATCCCGACCTTGTTGAACGTTTTGCGCAAGATGTGGATTTGACCGCCTGGGATGAAGATACTTTTTATACAACAGGAAAAGAAGGTTACCTGGATTATGAGAAAAAAACACCTTAATATAATTGAACGATCGGTAAAAGGATTTTCTTCGGAAAATCCTTTTTTAGTTTGTGATGTTCACTTTTTGTAGTTTTACCCTCTCGACTAAATTTGAAGAAATACCTGATTTATAATGAAAAAAGACATTCCTGCAATACTTGAAAAATTAGGTATCACAGAGCTGAATAAAATGCAGTTAGAAGCCGGCTCCGCAATACGTTCCAACCAGGAAATAATCTTGTTATCCCCGACGGGAACAGGTAAAACCCTGGCCTTTCTATTACCCGTACTAGAAGAACTGGATGAAGATCTTGATGAGGTACAGGTTCTTATATTAGTACCTTCCAGGGAATTAGCTATACAAATAGAGCAGGTAACCAGAGAAATGGGATCGGGGTTTAAAGCTAATGCAGTTTATGGAGGCCGTCCCTTTGCCAAGGATAAAACAGATTTGAGTCACCCTCCGGCTATTTTAATTGGCACACCCGGTAGAATTGCAGACCATTTTAGAAGGGGAACTGTAAATACAGAAAATATAAAGACGTTAATTTTAGATGAATTCGATAAATCCCTCGAGATAGGTTTTGAAGAAGAAATGAGGGAGATAATCAATTCATTGACCCGGTTGGAAAAAAAGATCCTGACATCTGCTACCCAGGAAGTAAGTATACCTAGGTTCGCCGAAGTACAAAATCCGGTTTTTATAGATTACCTAAAAGCTGGAAAGCCACAACTGCAGGTACAGGTTATTTCCTCTCCTGCTAAAGATAAATTAGCCGCCCTTGCAGAAATTGTTACTCAGCAAAAAAATAATCCCGGGATCATATTTTGCAATTTTAAAGACAGTATTAACGAGGTTTCCGATTATTTAAGGTCCAAAAAAATAAACCACGGTACTTTCCATGGAGGAATGGAACAAAGGGATAGGGAGCGTTCATTAATCAAGTTCAGGAATGGAACAGATACAATTCTTCTAGCCACAGATCTTGCTGCCCGCGGCATTGATGTACCAGAGATAAAATTTATTGTTCATTATGAACTTCCGCTAAAAAGTGAAGAATTTACGCACAGGAACGGCAGGACTGCCCGAATGAATGAATCGGGTACTGCTTATGTTTTAAAATGGGAAAAGGAACAACTTCCCGCTTTTATACCAGTAGATTCAGTTATTACAGCAAATGAAATAATTTCTACTGCAAGTACATCCATTAATTGGAAGACTTTGTTTATTTCGGGTGGAAGAAAGGATAAAATATCTAAAGGAGATATAGCCGGCCTTTTTATTAAAGAAGGAAAACTTAATCCTGAAGAACTCGGGAACATAGAATTAAAACAGGATTGTGCGTTTGTTGCTGTTCCTTCAGAAAAAGTGAATTCCTTAATAGGCCTTTTGAACAACACCCGTTTGAAAAGGAAAAAGGTGAGAATCTATTCAGCTTAATGTCTTGATCTGTAATAAGGTTTGGATATTTGAAAAAAGAAAAGCAGGTAACTTTTAGTTGCTGAAAATCAATTAAAAAGATGTAGTTTCGCGCTTTATTTAAAATTTACTATGAAACGTATAAATGAATACAAGAAGTTGTTCAATGTAGAGAAAGAAATCGACTTGAAACAGCTAAAAACCTCATATAGAAATCTTGTAAAAGACTGGCATCCCGATAAGTTTTTGGATGGAGATGAAAGAAAAGAAGAAGCCGAATTAAAAAGCAGACAAATTATAGATGGATATCATTTTTTAGTAAGTATAGCTCCTGAAACAAAAGCTGCTAATCTTGCAGAATACAACTTAACTACAAGTGAAGCTGGAATTGCAGATTATCAGCATAAAGGGAATGTTCTTGAAATTACTTTTACCAACGGTAGCACCTATGAATATTTTGGAGTAAACAAAGCTCTTTTTGTAAAGTTCATAAGTTCCGATCGTCAATTTAGATTTGCAAAGCGCAACATTTTCACTTCATTTTTATATCGCAAGTCGAAAAAGGACCTGGTTCTGGAGGAAGCATAGTGAATGGATCAAAAGCAACCAAACAATCCGCTTCATGGGGTAAAGCTTGTTGAAATTCTCGAATTTCTTGTGGAAAAATTTGGTTGGGAACAGTTAGGAAGCAGGATTAATATAAAATGTTTTAATGATAATCCCTCAATAAAATCCAGTCTTGTTTTTCTTCGTAAAACTCCCTGGGCAAGGGAAAAGGTAGAGCAGCTTTACGTTAAAAGCCTTACTTAAAAATTTAAATATTTTGTATCCTTAGAAGAAGAAATTTTTTTAAATTTATTCAAAAGGTTTCTTCTCTATGGCTTTAAATTTCAAACACTTAGACCTTCAGTTGATGGAGTTGGAAGAATACTTTCCATTCCACCACTGTACCAATAGATTGGTTTCTAAAGCCTCTGTGGGCTGGCATATTTCCCATAGCTTTAAAGTTATCAATCAGGTAAGTGATACTCTTCGAAATTCCCAGCCTGAAAAATATAAGAAGGAATTCTGTTTGTCACGCACTGTAGTTTTTTTAACGGGTCGTTTTCCAAGAGGTAAGGCTAAAGCTCCGGAAGCTGTTATTCCTGAAGAGGAAATTGCTTTAGAAAATCTAATTCAGGATCTTGATAAGGTGAAGCAAAATCTTTCTTCATTTGAGGCTTTGGAAGAAAACAATTATTTCAGGCACCCTTATTTCAAACAACTAAACAAAGTTCATTCTAAAAGATTAATTGAAGTCCACACCATGCATCACTTAAAGATCGTGAGGGATATCTTAAAATCCCGAAATACTTAGATTTTTTCGCATCTTTTACGATAAGCTTCCTGTTTTAAAGCTTGGGAATTGTTCTTTTTGCAGTTAAGAATTTTTATATTTGAGAATATCTAATTATATGAAAATTTTTGATGTTGCACAGCTCAGGGAAGCAGATAAAATAACTACGGAAAAACAGGGAATAACCTATTCTGAATTGATGGAGAGGGCTGCAACCCTCGTTTTTAAGGAAATTAACCGACGGCTTGATAAGAATGCAGTTCCTATTAAAATCTTTTGTGGCACCGGAAATAATGGGGGAGATGGGCTAGTAGTCGCCCGATTACTAAGGCTGGAGGGGTTTACCGTAGAAATTTTTATAGTTAATTACAGCACCAAAAGATCCCCCGATTTTCTATTGAACTATGACAGGATCAAAGAAATTAGCAATTCCTGGCCTACTCAAATTAAAGAAGAGAACGATTTCCCTAAGTTATCTCCACGGGATTTTGTGGTAGACGCCATCTTTGGAATTGGATTGAACCGTCCACCTGATGAGTGGGTAGGAAAATTAATCACCCATATTAATAATTCCGGAGCTTTTATTTTGGCTATGGATATGCCCTCGGGATTGTATGCCGATAAAATTCCTGATAAAAAGGTGGCTGTTATTAGAGCTAATTTCACATTGTCCTTTCAGGCACCAAAGCTGGTTTTCTTTATGCCCCAGGCAGCAGATTTCGTTGGAGATATGCAGGTGATTGATATTGGTTTAGATAGGGAATATTTGTCTAACGCTCCCGCTGTAGCTCATTTAATTGGTAAGCAGGAAAGTATTGGCTTGTATAAACCCAGGAAAATGAATTCCCATAAGGGAAATTTTGGGCATAGCCTTATTGTTGGTGGTAGTTATGGGAAAATTGGAAGTATATCGTTAACCGCAACTGCAGCCCTTAGAACAGGAGCTGGTTTGGTTACTATTTATTCCCCTAAATGCGGATATGAAATCCTGCAAATCACACTTCCCGAAGCAATGGTTATTACAGATGAAGCAGATAAAGAGCTTCGAAATATCGATTTTGAAATTGGGCCTGATGTGGTATGTTTTGGAATGGGTAGTGGAACTTCAGAAGGTACAGCAGCAGCTTTTAAATCTTTGCTTAAGAAGACAAAAAATCCTATGGTTATTGATGCTGATGGATTGAATCTTCTTTCAAAAAATCCTGAGTTTCTTAAGTTAATTCCGGAGAAATCTGTGCTAACTCCACATCCTAAAGAATTAGAAAGGCTAATAGGGGAGTGGAAAGACGATTTTGACAAGCTGGAAAAAGTAAAAAGTTTTTCCCATAAATACAACCTGATAATGGTCATAAAGGGGGCACATACTTTTACAATTCATAAAGATGATATCTATGTAAACAATTCAGGAAATCCCGGGATGGCAACAGCGGGATCGGGGGATGCGCTATCTGGAGTAATTACAGGGTTAATATCTCAGGAATATGAACCACTAACAGCAGCTGTCTTTGGTGTCTACCTGCATGGAAAAGCAGGGGATATTGCTGCCGATAAATTGAGCTATCAGGGAATGATAGCCGGAGATATTATTAATAACATAGGTTCTGCTTTTCTTCATTTGTTTAAAAACAATGAAGATGTTCCCGCAAATTAATGGGAATTGATTTATTTTAGCACTTGTTTAAGGCAACCCTTTAAAAGAAATCTGGAAGGCATTTTGAATTTGTTTTCTGGAATTTTAAGCAAAACCTGCCCATTTCTATGGAAGTATACCATTATATTAGCTCTGCTGTTTTAGATCTTCACGTAGTTTACGATATTATTAAAAATAAAAAGCATTTGGACCTTAGCGATGAAGCGAGGGTAAATATCGAGAGATCCAGAAACTTCCTCGATTCCAAGATGAATGATCAGGATCTTCCTATTTATGGAATTAATACAGGATTTGGATCCCTTTGCAATGTTAAAATTTCCAAAAATCACCTTGCCCAACTTCAGGAGAATCTCGTGAAATCCCATGCCTGTGGTACAGGCAAAATTGTCGATAAGGAGATT
>CAZXEY010000075.1:7923-12532 GCA_964639695.1 uncultured Antarcticibacterium sp.
AAGGAGATTGTTAAGATCATGCTGTTGCTTAAAGTTCAATCCCTTAGTTATGGAAATTCGGGGGTTGCTCTAGGTACTGTACAGCGTCTTATCGAGATGTATAACCAAAACATTATTCCGGTGGTTTACGAACAGGGCTCTTTAGGTGCTTCTGGTGATCTTGCTCCATTAGCTCATTTATCCTTGCCACTTATAGGGAAAGGTGAAGTATTTTATAATGGGGATAGAATAACTTCAAAAGAGGCCTTAAAGGAAATGAACTGGGAACCGATTTTATTACAATCCAAGGAAGGCCTTGCTCTTCTCAACGGTACCCAGTTTATGTCTGCTCACGGTATCTATGCTTTGCTTGAGTCTTATAAATTATGTTATTTGGCAGATGTTATTTCTGCAATATCCATAGAAGCTTTCAATTGTAATGTTTCACCTTTCGATGAATTGGTTCATTTGGTAAGGCCACACAGAGGCCAGATCAAAACTGCCGATCGTTTAAGGGAGTTTCTTAATGGAAGTGAAATAGCTGCAAAAGAAAAAGAAATTGTTCAGGATCCTTATTCCTTTAGATGTATTCCACAGGTTCATGGCGCAACCAAAGATACACTGGCTTTTGTGCGGAAAACCTTTAAAACAGAAATGAATTCGGTAACAGATAATCCCAATATATTTATTGATGCCGATAAAATCATATCTGGGGGTAATTTTCATGGCCAACCTCTTGCACTGGCACTGGATTATTTAGCTATTGCAATGGCAGAAATCGGAAATATTTCTGAAAGAAGGGTTTATCAATTAGTGTCGGGTGCCCGGGGTTTACCTGCATTTTTAGTTGAAAATCCCGGCTTGAACAGCGGATTTATGATTCCGCAGTACACAGCGGCAAGCATTGTTAGCCAGAATAAGATGTATGCGAATCCCGCAAGTACAGACTCTATTGTATCTTCCAACGGGCAGGAAGATCATGTGAGTATGGGAGCTAATGGGGCAACAAAAGCTTTAAAAGTCATTGAAAATGTCAAAACAATAATTGCAATTGAGCTATTTAATGCTTCCCAGGCTTTGCATTTTAGAGAACCCCAAAAATCTTCAGAATTTATAGAGAGCTTTCTTCAGGATTTTCGCGCACAGGTTCCCAGAATAAAGGAAGATGAGGTAATGTCTACTCATATTCATAAATCGGTAGAGTTTCTGGAAAATTTCGAAATTGCAGAAGACTTGCTTTTGGATTAGGAAAGTTTTTCCTTCACCCAATTTACTGCATCATCAAGAGATTCAAAAACCTCGAAGGAATTACTGTCCTTGTAAAATTGTCGTTCCAGGATTGCATTATTTTTGCAAGTGGAATCTGTAGTAACTACTGCAATAGCTTTTAAGTTTGGAGTACTTGCAGATTCGAGATACACCATCGGGTTTACCGCATAGGAATTGCTCCTGTAAGAAATATAACCATAAGAATTATCTTCAAAGGTTTTCTTGGCGATTTTAAGAAGTTCCCGGTTGTTTTGAACATCGAAAAGGATTCCTTCATTAAGCTCTGCTATAAGAATATTTTCTTTAAACCAAACTTTTCCGAAATCCAAATCCAGAATAGATTCTGTCATAAATTTGTAGGGCAATGGGTAGCTGTAAAAGTAATAAATATTAAAGAATTAAGGACGCATTTCTTGGGCTACAGCAAATTTTCATAATTCCCTGTTTTTAAGTTGTATGGAACGTATGCTTATAAAAAAACTCCGGAAAAATGTCTTCCGGAGTTATAAATAATCAAAACCTATTTTAAGATTCCGTTTCGTTTGGAACCTTTTCAATTTTTATTGTAAGTGCATCTTTTTCCTCATCAAGATCCATAAAGATTTTATCCCCTTCAGTTAAATTTGAAGTTATAATCTCTTCAGCAAGCGCGTCCTCAATATATTTTTGAATCGCGCGGTTTAGAGGTCTGGCACCATAGTCTTTATCAAATCCTTTATCGGCAATATAATCTTTGGCTTTGTCACTTAATTTAAGTTCATAACCTATAAGACCAATTCGATTATACAATTTATTTAATTCGATATCAATGATTTTGTGAATATCCTCACGCTCGAGAGCATTAAATATTACAACATCATCTATCCTGTTTAAGAATTCAGGCGCAAATGCTTTCTTTAAGGCACTTTCAATAACACTTCGCGCATTCTCGTCTACCTGGGATTTCTTTGCAGAAGTACCAAATCCAACTCCCTGTCCAAAATCTTTCAGTTTACGGGATCCTATATTAGATGTCATTATAATTATGGTATTCCTAAAGTCTATTTTCCTTCCTAAACTATCAGTCAAATAACCATCATCAAGCACCTGAAGTAACATATTAAATACATCGGGATGCGCTTTCTCAACTTCATCAAGAAGTAGCACTGCGTATGGTTTTCTTCTTACTTTCTCTGTCAACTGTCCACCTTCTTCATATCCTACATATCCCGGAGGTGCACCAATTAACCGGGAAACCGCAAATTTTTCCATATACTCGCTCATGTCTATTCGTATGAGGGTATCCTCATTATCAAATAGTTCTTTTGCAAGGATTTTTGCCAGCTGGGTTTTACCAACCCCGGTTTGTCCCAGGAATATAAAGGAACCAATTGGCTTGTTTGGATCTTTTAGACCCGCCCGGTTGCGTTGTATGGCTTTAACTACCTTGTTAACCGCCTCATCCTGTCCAATTACTTTTCCTTTAATTCTTTTTGGCAACTCTGCCAGTTTATTGATCTCTGTTTGAGCGATTCTATTTACAGGAACGCCGGTCATCATGGAAACCACATCGGCAACGTGATCTTCTGTCACTATTTCCTTATGCTTCTTAGTTTCTTCTTCCCACTTTTCCTGGGCTACAGCAAGCTGTTTCTCAAGATTCTTTTCATCATCCCTAAGTTTAGCAGCTTCCTCATATTTTTGTTTTTTAACTACAGCATTTTTACTGTCCCTAACTTCTTCCAGTTTTTTTTCCAGGTCCAGGATTTGTTTTGGTACTTCAATATTCGTGATATGAACTCTGGCTCCAGCTTCATCTAGAGCATCTATAGCCTTATCGGGTAAGAACCTGTCGGTCATATACCGGTTCGTTAATTTAACGCAGGCATCGATTGCTTCGGGAGTGTATTGCACATTGTGGTGATCTTCATATTTATCCTTAACGTTATTAAGGATTTCCAAAGTTTCTTCCACTGAAGTTGGCTCTACAATTACCTTCTGGAATCTTCTTTCCAAAGCACCGTCTTTTTCAATATACTGCCGGTACTCATCCAGAGTAGTAGCACCTATACATTGAATTTCACCTCTAGCAAGAGCAGGTTTAAACATATTGCTGGCATCAAGACTTCCTGTTGCTCCCCCGGCACCAACAATGGTGTGAATCTCATCAATAAAAAGAATAATATCGTCGTTCTTCTCAAGCTCGTTCATAACGGCTTTCATCCTTTCCTCAAATTGTCCTCTGTATTTTGTTCCTGCAACAAGGCTGGCAAGATCCAGGGTCACAACTCTCTTATCAAAAAGAATCCTTGAAACTTTGCGTTTTACGATTCTTAAGGCAAGGCCTTCAGCAATTGCCGATTTTCCAACTCCGGGTTCACCAATAAGCAAAGGATTGTTTTTCTTTCTTCTGCTCAGGATCTGGCTCACCCTTTCAATTTCTTTTTCCCGTCCCACAACAGGATCTAACTTATCAATTTCTGCCATTGCGGTAAGATCCCTTCCAAAGTTATCAAGAACAGGTGTTTTCGATTTTTTATTCGTTTTACCTGTTGTGCTGCTGAAAGGGTTGTCTTTAGAAGCATCATCTGCTGCGTTATCTTCATCAGAAAATGACTCGGCTCTTGGTGCCTCCAGAAAATCGTCTTCGTTAGTTATCATATATTTAAATTGATCTTTAACCCCATCATAATCTATTTTAAGTTTATTGAGGAGTTTTGTTGTAGGATCGTTTTCGTTCCTTAAAATGCACAGTAGTAAATGCGCAGTATTGATAGAGGAGCTTTGGAAAAGCTTAGCCTCTAAAAATGTAGTTTTTAAAGCTCTCTCTGCCTGGCGTGTTAGGTGAAGGTTCTTTTTTTCATTAGAAATACCGGTCGCTGCAGGGTTTGCAGGACTTAATATTTCCACTTTTCGCCTTAGGTGACTAAGGTCGATATCCATAGCGTTCAATATATTTATTGCTTTGCCGTCTCCTTCCCGAAGTAAACCAAGCATAAGATGCTCTGTTCCTATAAAGTCATGACCAAGGCGAAGCGCTTCTTCTTTACTAAAAGCGATAACATCTTTGACTTTTGGTGAAAAATTATCATCCATCCTATTTTCTTTCTCTTTAAATTTTATACTTACTAAAGGACAAAAATTATACCTTTTAGTATGTTGTAAGCTAATTGACAAAATAACTTCCAATATTCAAAATTCAATTTAATGAACTTATCAACCAACGCTGCCTAAACTTTTGTTAATAAAAAACACTAAAACAGTGGGAGATACCCCTAAAAACGTTGGTAAAATGCGTAAATTGGCACGTTAGATTTTTGAACTAAATTAAACTGAATAATATGGCTGAAGGAGAAAAATTAATTACTATCAACATTTAAGA
>CAZXEY010000075.1:12542-16427 GCA_964639695.1 uncultured Antarcticibacterium sp.
CATCGATTACTCGATGTCCGTCATTGTGTCACGTGCCCTTCCCGATGTACGTGATGGTTTAAAGCCTGTTCACAGAAGGGTTTTATTTGGAATGCACGAATTAGGTATTAGATCGAATACCGCTCATAAAAAATCGGCCAGGATAGTAGGAGAGGTTCTTGGTAAATATCACCCTCACGGTGATACCTCTGTTTACGATACCATGGTAAGGATGGCTCAGGAATGGAGCCTTCGATATATGTTAGTGGATGGGCAGGGTAACTTTGGGTCAGTTGATGGTGATAGTCCTGCAGCAATGCGATATACTGAGGCAAGAATGAGAAAGATTGCAGAGGATATGCTTGCAGATATCGACAAGGAAACGGTCGATTTCAGGCTTAACTTTGATGATACCCTTCAGGAGCCCACTGTTTTACCCACAAAAGTTCCCAATTTACTTGTAAATGGAGCCAGTGGTATCGCTGTGGGTATGGCTACCAATATGCCACCCCATAACCTTTCAGAAGTTATAGATGGAACTGTTGCCTATATTGATAATAATGATATAGAAATAGATGAACTAATTACTCATATTAAAGCCCCCGATTTTCCAACAGGAGGAACTATTTATGGCTATGATGGAGTAAGGGAAGCATTCAAAACCGGAAGGGGAAGAATAGTGGTAAGGGCTAAGTCATCTCTTGAAGAAGTTAACGGCCGGGAATCAATTATAGTTACTGAAATTCCCTACCAGGTTAACAAAGCCGAAATGATCAAGAAAACGGCAGATCTTGTTAACGATAAGAAAATTGAAGGTATTGCTTCTATAAGAGATGAGTCTGACAGGAACGGGATGAGGATCGTATATATCCTTAAAAAAGATGCAATTCCAAATATAGTTCTTAATACTCTTTACAAACATACGGCGCTTCAAACCAGCTTTAGCGTAAATAATATTGCCCTTGTAAAAGGACGTCCTGAGATGCTGAACCTGAAGGATATGATCTTTCATTTTGTAGAGCATCGTCACGAGGTAGTGGTAAGAAGGACTCAATATGAACTAAGAAAAGCTGAAGAAAGAGCTCATATTCTTGAAGGTTTAATTATTGCTTCAGATAATATTGATGAAGTAATTGCACTTATTAGGTCCTCCAGCAATGCTGATGAGGCAAGGAATAAATTAATAGAACGTTTCGAACTTTCAGAACTACAGGCTAAGGCGATCGTGGAAATGCGATTAAGACAACTTACAGGGCTGGAGCAGGATAAACTTCGTGCAGAATATGACGAGCTGTTAAAAACCATAGAAGATCTTAAGGACATTCTTGCACGTAAGGAGCGCAGGATGGAAGTCATTAAAGATGAACTTCTTGAAATAAAAAATAAATATGGTGATGAACGAAGGTCTTTAATTGAATATGCAGGTGGAGATCTTAGCATTGAAGATATGATTCCCGATGAGCAGGTGGTTATTACTATTTCACATGCAGGATATATTAAGAGAACTTCGTTGAACGAATATAAAACCCAGAATAGAGGTGGAGTAGGGCAAAAAGGATCTACAACGAGAAGTGAAGATTTCCTTGAACATCTTTTTGCAGGTACCAATCACCAGTACATGTTATTCTTTACCTTGAAAGGTAAGTGCTTCTGGATGAGGGTTTATGAGATTCCTGAGGGAAGTAAAACTTCAAAAGGAAGAGCTATTCAAAATCTTATTAATCTGGAGCCAGATGATAAAGTGAAAGCATTTATCTGCACCCAGGATCTAAAAGATGAGGAATATATCAACAACCACTTTGTGATCATGGCCACCAAAAAGGGCCAGGTGAAAAAAACTTCACTGGAGCAATATTCACGTCCAAGAGTTAATGGAATTAACGCGATAACGATTAGGGAAGATGACGAACTACTGGAAGCAAAATTAACGACCGGAAACAGCCAGGTAATGCTTGCAGTTAGAAGTGGAAAAGCTATTAGATTTGAGGAAGGAAAAACCCGTCCTATGGGTCGAAATGCGTCAGGAGTAAGAGGAATTACCCTGGCAGATGATAATGATGAAGTAGTTGGAATGATCGCTGTTAATGATATGGATGCCGATGTTCTAGTGGTATCTGCCAACGGTTATGGAAAGCGTTCTCAACTGGAGGATTACAGGATCACCAACAGGGGAGGAAAGGGTGTAAAAACCATCTCTATAACAGAAAAAACCGGAGAACTTGTCGCAATAAAAAATGTGACAGATCAGGATGACCTTATGATCATCAATAGATCTGGTCTTGCAATAAGAATGAGTGTTGACAATTTAAGAGTGATGGGTAGGGCAACTCAGGGAGTCCGGCTTATTAATATTAAAGGAGGAGACGCTATTGCTGCCGTTGCTAAAGTCATGCAAAATGAAGAAGGTGAAATTGATTTGGAGGATGCCGTAACCCCTGGTGACAGTGAAGATATTCTGGATGGCACAACTATTGCAAATGATGATAGTGAAGAATAAATAATCATAAAACCAAAACAATGAAAACAAAATTTTTAACCATAGCATTATCTTTAGTATCGGTATTTGCTATAGCCCAGAAAAAGGAAATAAAGGATGCTGGTAAAGCTATTGAAAAAGGAAATTTTAGCGAAGCCCGTACATTATTAACTCAGGCAGAAGCAAGTATTGCAGGTGCAAAGGATAGAGATAAAGCTGATTTTTATTTATATAAAGGTCAGGCTTATTTAGGAAATGGGGAGAATGTTACTTTGGCAGATCTTAAAGTAGCAGCCGATGCTTTTGCAAAAGCTGAACAACTTGGGAGTGATGAAGTGGCCCAGGGAAAAACCAAATTATCAAATTCTCTTGTTCAAAGTGCCATTACTGATCAGAATGCCCAAAAATACGATAGCGCAGCAGAAAAATTGTTACTTGGTTACCAGCTGAATAAGCAGGATACTGTTTATTTATACTACGCTGCTTCTAACTATATCAACTCAAAGGATTATGATAAAGCTCTTGAGCATTACAAAACTCTTAGAGACCTTGGATATACAGGTATAGAAACCGAGTATATTGCAGTTAATAAAGAAACAGGTGAAGAAGAATCAATGAATAAAGCCCAGAGAGACCTTATGGTTAAAGCGGGACAATATACAAATCCTCAGGATCGTAAATCTCCTGCTAAAACAGGCGAAATTGCTAAAAATATAGCTCTAATCTATATCTCTCAGAACAAACAGGATGAAGCTATTAAGGCTATGGAAGATGCTAAAGCTGCAAATCCTGGTGATATGAGTCTTTTACA
The DNA here is from genome assembly GCA_964639695.1 of uncultured Antarcticibacterium sp. Taxonomy (GTDB): domain Bacteria; phylum Bacteroidota; class Bacteroidia; order Flavobacteriales; family Flavobacteriaceae; genus Gillisia. The sequence continues at coordinate 15,809 of CAZXEY010000075.1, forward strand.
ATCTGAAGCTGATATGTATTACCGAATGGGAAATAAAGACAAGTATAGAGAAATCATGGAAGGTATAGTAGCAAAAGATCCTAACAATCCTACCTTGTTCTATAACCTTGGAGTAACTTCATACGAAGCAGGTGATAATGAGAAAGCTATTGAATATTACAAAAAAGCTTTAGAGCTTGATCCTAAAATGACAGATGCCAGATTAAATATTGCTGCGTCTATTCTTTCTGAAGAGCCTAAAATTGTAGAGGAAATGAATAGCCTGGGAATGAGTAAGGCAGATACAAAGAAGTATGACGAACTGGCAGAAAAGCGTAAAGAACTTTATAGAAAAGCTCTTCCTTATTTAGAGCAGGTTCTTGAGGCAAACCCTAAAAACAAAGAAGCCATTCAAACATCAATGAATATTCATTATCAATTGGGCAATACTGAAAAAGCAGATGCTTTACAGGCAAGATTAAATGAAATCAACTAGTGTATTGGTCACTATTAAAAAGTAAGGCTGCCAATTGGCAGCCTTTTTTTATTTCTTATTATTTTATAGGATCTTTTTAATAACCCTTAGCTGATGGGTATGGCGTTTTAATTCTACATTGAAAATTCCTGAATGATCAATCCT
>CAZXEY010000076.1:0-13793 GCA_964639695.1 uncultured Antarcticibacterium sp.
TAGTGACCAATATGACAACAAGCAATACAATAAATCCTATAATAAGACCAGCAAGAAATTCCTCCAGCATTCCGGGTAGGGGAAGGTGTTCCAGTAGATCGTGCAGGTAATGTATGTTATGAACAAAAATTCCTCCCGAAACCAACAGTAGGGCAAGAGTACCAATTACCGAAAGGCTTTTAATAACTTTGGGTAATGCGTTAACCAGGAACAAACCTATTTTATCGGAAATTGTATTTTCCCGGTCATTATAATTAATAAGTTTAGTACCAAATTCATCCATTCTCACGATCAAAGCAACCAACCCGTAAACTCCAACAGTTGCTACAATGGCAATTAATGTAACCACCAGGATCTGGTTTAGGAGAGGTTCGTTTACCACACTTCCAAGAGCGATAATTACAATCTCTACAGACAGGATAAAATCAGTTATAATAGCCGATTTAATTTTGCTTTTTTCAAGTTTTAAAACCTCTTCTTCAGAAAGTTTTTCGAGTTTGGGAGCCTCGCCTTCATGAGCATGAGGGAAAAAGAATTCATAGATTTTTTCGGCCCCTTCGTATGCCAGGTAGAGACCACCAATAATTAAAATTCCGGTAATGGCTGAAGGTAAGAAGGCACTTAGCAAAAATGCAAGTGGTAGGATAATGATTTTATTTAAAGCAGAGCCTTTGGTTATGGCCCAAAGGACAGGTAATTCCCTGGATGACAAAAATCCTGAAGCTTTTTCGGCATTTACTGCAAGATCATCGCCTAGTATTCCTGCTGTTTTTTTTCCGGCAACTTTACCCATGACCGCTACATCATCCATTAAAGTTGCAATATCGTCGAGAAGCGCAAAAAAACCTGAAGCCATAGTTGATTATAAAATTCCAGACCAAGATAACGGTATTTAATAAAATCCAATACGATCACATTAAAATTTGGCTTCCTTTAACTCCTAATTCTAAATTAAGGAGATGGAGATGCTCTTAAGAATCCTGTATTTTTATAATCCCTTAAAAATCTTCCTAATTTCATATCTATTTTTCCTCCTTTTGCTCCTTAACTTTTTTCCTTATTTTGGGGCCTCAACGTCTTTTTAATTATGCTAAATTTTCAGAAGTCATTTCTCCTAATGGTGCTTTTCATAAACTTTATTTCATTTGCGCAGCAGGATTCCACGGCAGTAAGTGAAAAATATATTATAGGACTTACAGTTGCTCCACCTTTTGTCGTAGAGAAAAATGAGGAATTCTCTGGCTTGAGTATTGCCTCCTGGAATCTTGTAAATGAAGAATTAGATGAAGAATATGAATTTAAGACTTATCCATCCCTTGTAGCTCTGCTAAAGGCAGTGGAAAATAAGGAAGTAGATTTTAGTATAAATCCCGTTACGGTGACCGATCTTAGGATGCAACGGCTTGATTTTTCACAACCTTACTTCATTTCTTATACAGGAATTGCCCGTAAAAGCAACACGAAGATCTGGTCTTATCTTGCAAACATTTTTAGCTGGAACTTTGTTTCGGGAGTAATGATTTTAGTGGGAGTAATCTTCCTCTTTGGGTTTTTAGTCTGGCTCTTTGAGCGCAAAAGAAATAAGGAAGAGTTTGGAGGCGGGATAAAAGGAATATTCCAGGGATTTTGGTGGAGTGCCGTCACAATGACAACGGTGGGATATGGAGATAAATCTCCAAAATCCTGGGGTGGCAGGTTTATAGGACTTATTTGGATGTTTATGGCTATAATAATGATTTCCAGCTTAACAGCGGGAATCGCTTCCTCACTAACCGTTCAGAACATATCCGATGAAATATCTTCAGTCCAGGATCTTGAAAATTTTGAAGTGATTACCGTTTCTGGTTCCAGTGCAGAAGAGCTTTTAGATCAATATAACATTCGCAGCGAAAACGTGATAAATGAGCAAGAGGGAATTGACAGGATCCTGGAAAGTGAGGACGCCCTGTTTGTTTATGACCTACCTATTTTAAGGCATGAAATAGATCAAAGGGAATTGAATGATGAAGTGGAAGTACTGCAGCGAACTTTAAAAAGAGATTATTATAGTTATACCTTTCCAAAAGGTTCGCCTTTAGTAAAAAAAATAAACCCTATGATAATTGCAACTCTAAAAACCATGGAATGGAATAATTTAATAAGGAATTATAAGTAGCCAATATTAGTTGGTAAACTATGGTTTTCGCAGGATCTTCTCCATCTTTTTTCCCTTTGCCAGTTCATCTACCAACTTATCAAGGTAACGAACCTGCTGCGTTAGTGGATTTTTTATGTCTTCAATACGATATCCACAGATCGCACCCGTTATGAGGTGTGCATTAGGATTAAGTAAAGCTTTTTGAAAAAATATTTCAAATGTTACTTTCTCCTGGATTAATTCCTGAAGTTGTTCTTTATCAAATCCCGTTAACCATTTTATAACCTGCTGCAGCTCTTCTTCTGTCCTTCCTTTTTTCTTTACTTTTACCACGTAGTGAGGATAAACAGAAGCAAAAGTCATAGTAGCCATTCTTTGATTGTGTGTTTCTGTGGTTTTCATAATACGCATAGAATTATTAAATTATGCCTCCATTCAGGAAATCATAAAATTATCATATAAACTTATTTCAAAGACTACTCTTAGCTTAAAATTTATTAAATTCTGACCACTAAAAAATTATGAATTTGAGTGGTTTGATTAATCCTTCAAAACTACGCAGAGTATTCTCTTTCAAAATTTTAACGACACATGAAGTTCGAAAATAAAAAAATAGAAACTTATTTTACAAAACCGGGAGTTGAAAATGGAAATATTGGCCTTAGCAAGGAAGATATTAAAACATCTTTTCTCGAAAAACTGTTCTACAGCTTGGGCCGCATTCCTGCAATTGCCACTCAAAATGATCTTTATACCTCACTCGCACTTACTGTTCGGGACCGGGTTTTAAGAAAATATGTACAATCCCTTGAGCAATATGCTGAAAGGGATTCTCGGGCAGTTGCCTATCTCTCTGCAGAGTATCTGCCGGGTCCACATCTTGGAAATAATTTGCTTAACCTGGAAATCATGGATGAAACCAGGGAGGCCTTGGCAGAACTTAATCTTGACCTGGATGAGCTTATTGAGGAAGAGGTGGAACCGGGGCTTGGCAATGGTGGCCTTGGTAGATTAGCTTCCTGTTACATGGATTCTTTGGCTACTTTAGGAATTCCTTCAATTGCCTATGGTATTCGTTATGAATTTGGCATTTTTAAACAGGAGATCCAGAATGGCTGGCAGGTAGAGTCTACTGATAAGTGGCTGCACAATGGAAATCCCTGGGAAGTTATACGCCCAAACATTTCTTTTGAAGTGAAATTTGGAGGCCATACCGAGCATAACAGGGATGAAGACAACAAACTGCAGGTGGAATGGATCCCCGATTCTGAAATTAAAGGTACTGCTTATGATACACCAATCCTTGGATATCAAAGCAATGGGATCATTCTTAGGCTTTGGAAAGCTGAAGCAACAGAATCTTTCGATTTTGCTGCCTATAACCTTGGAGATTATTATAAAGCCGTAGAAAAGAAGATGCGGTCAGAAAATATTACAAAAGTTCTTTATCCAAATGATGAAAATCTTTCAGGAAAAGAATTAAGGCTTAAACAGCAATATTTTTTCGTTAGCTGTTCTCTTCGGGACCTAATAAGGCTGCATTTTATACAGGGACGTAAACTGGAAACCCTGCATGAAAAATTTACTATTCAGCTTAATGATACCCATCCCTCTATAGCCGTTGCAGAGCTTATGCGATTGCTGGTTGATGAACATCAAATGGAGTGGGAAGAAGCCTGGAAAGTAACGCAAAATACTTTTGCTTATACTAATCATACTTTGTTGCCTGAAGCTTTGGAAAAATGGCCGGTGAATCTTTTAAGGAATTTGCTTCCAAGACATCTTGAGATCATCTATGAGATCAACAGTAGATTCATTATTGAATTAAGGGAGCACAACTTTAGCGGTGAACAAATTGCACGAATGTCTTTAATAGATGATAGAGGTGAACCTACGGTAAGAATGGCCCATTTGGCAACTGTAGGAAGCTATAAAGTCAATGGAGTTTCGGCTTTACATTCGGGGCTGCTTAAGGAACAGGTGCTAACAGATTTTGCACAGCTTTGGCCCGAAAAATTCACGAATGTAACCAATGGGGTGACCCACAGGAGATTTTTAGCGGTTAGTAATCCTAAACTGGCGACCCTTATTTCAGATAAAATAGGAAAAGACTGGCTTACGCATCTTGATAAATTAAAAGGGCTGGAAGCTTATATTGATAATAAAGATTTCAGAAAAAAGTGGATGCATGTAAAGCTTGAAAACAAAAAGAACCTGGCCCATCATGTAAAGCAACTTACCGGAATTGAAATTAATCCTGAGATGTTAATAGACGTGCAGGTTAAGAGAATTCATGAATATAAACGCCAACATCTTAAGGTACTTCATATTTTAAGTTTATATCTACGGATTAAGCAGGATAAGGAAAAAAATATTACACCTACAGCTTTTATCTTTGGAGGAAAAGCGGCTCCAGGCTATTACATGGCAAAACGAATTATAAAGTTGATCACTGCTGTAGGAGATCTTATAAATAATGATCCTGAAGTAAACGAGGTGCTAAAAGTAGTTTTCCTACCCAACTTCAGCGTAAAACTGGCGCAACATGTATATCCGGGAGCAGATCTTTCTGAACAAATCTCTATGGCAGGTAAGGAAGCCTCGGGCACCGGAAATATGAAATTTGCTCTTAATGGAGCTCTTACGGTGGGAACTTTAGATGGCGCTAACGTGGAAATTAGAGAAGAAGTAGGGGACGAAAATTTCTTCCTTTTTGGACTTACTACCGAGGAGGTTGGGGATAAAAAAGCCCGGGGATACCATCCATATAAGATATATGAAGAAAATGACAAGTTGAAGAGAGTAATTGACTTTCTATTATCAGAGGAGCTTACAAAAGGAGATCCTGAACTATTTCGACCTATTTATGATAACCTGTTGAACCAGGATACTTATTTATTACTGGAAGATTATCAGTCTTACATAGATCAAATGGAAAAAGTTTATGAAGTGTGGCAGGATCGTGAAAAATGGGCACGTATGTCTATAATGAATGTGGCTAACATGGGTAAATTTTCGAGTGACCGTTCTATACAGGATTATTGCGAGGATATCTGGAAAGTGTGTCCGGTTAAGGTTTAGGGGAAGGAGGGAGGCCTTCGTGGATTTCTTTGTAGTGCTGAAAAATATCTAATATTAAATTATATTTTGTACAAGAAATGAAAAGAAGCAAATTTATCACGGGTTTATCCTCTATAAGTGCTTTTACAATGGTTGCTCCACAGGTTTTATTTTCTTCTTCAATTGCTTCTTCCGGTAATATTGAATCGATGAAGAACAGCGTTCAGCTAATCAGGAATGCTACTTTGAACATCCAGTATGCAGGAAAAAAAATTCTTGTAGATCCCTTACTTGCAGCAAAGGGAGCCTACAATCCTTTTGCGGGAGGAGAAAGAAATCCTACTGTAGAACTGCCGTTGCAGGTAAATGAAATCATCAATAATATTGATCTTTTGCTGGTTTCGCACACCCATTCCGATCATTTTGACACTGTGGCAAAGGAAGTTTTACCTTCTTCTGTAAAGCTATTTCACCAACCGGCAGATGAGGTGTTTTTCAGCAAAACAACCTTTACGAATGCTGAAGTGCTTCAGGATCATGTTCTGTGGAACGGCATTAATATTAACAGAACCGGAGGAAAGCATGGAAGTGGGGAAATTGGTAAAAAAATGGGTACGGTTTCAGGCTTTGTTTTACAGGCTAAAGACCAACCCACAATTTACATCATTGGTGACAGTATATGGACTGAAGAAGTAGAACAGGCTATAAAGAAATATCAACCCGATGTTATTATTGCTAACACCGGTGGTGCTCAATTCCCGGGATATGAAAAGGATCCTATCTTAATGGACGAAAAGCAAACTATGTCGCTTATTAATGCCAGCGGAAATGCAAAAATAATAGCAGTACATATGGAGGCCTTAGATCATTGTGTTACCACGAGATCATCTTTACAACAAAAAGCTGTTGAAAATAACATACCTGCGGATAAACTTTTTATACCTAAGGATGGGGAAGTACTTATACTTTAGAATTCAAGTTTGAAATAGTTCTGCTGATATATTTTTTTATCAAAAAGAATAGGTTCCTTAATCCTGTAATTATCAGATAAATAATTGCCAAAACCTGATAATTTTTAAGAAAGATTACATAGAAACCTTCCTTGAAGCTCTTTTCTTTTCCAGGGCGGTTATTTTTTTCAGGATTGTTGAAAGAATTAAACTGAAAAGTACAAAGCCAATGAAAATGATGAATCCCGGTTGTAACGATGTTTTATTGGTGGAAATACTCACAAGGGATTCCGTTTCCATATTGGCATTGGCTAACTGATGATCCAGTATTCCCTGGAAGCCTATATACGCCATAAAAATTGCGATCACATAAACATCTGCCATACTCCATTTTCCCGATTTGAATGTGAAGAATTTAAGGGCTTTATTCTTTCTTAGCTTTTCACTTCCTGCCAGGTAAATTTGCGTAGAAATCAATTTTGCAACGGGGAAAAGGATGCTAAAGACAAGGATGAGGAATCCCACAAGGATGGAATCCACTTTTCCAGTGTCGAATAGGATATCAATTACCTGTAATATGCTTTTACTTTGAAAGAAGATTACCTGATCATTAAAGGTTATCTGCTCCCCAATCAATAGAAAATTCACCTGCTGGAACCGGGCATCTATTTCAATCATAGGCGCTGTAAGTCCTGCAAATAATACAATAAGTGATGCCAGAACAGACATGATAAACAGCGGGATGTGTAATGTTTTGATATTTCTGAGCAACAACCAGAGCAGGAGAAAGATAAAAATTACACCTAGTAAAATATAGGTGTGGTAATAAGTTAATTCTTCCAGTTCCTGAAGTTTCTTCGAAGTTTTTTGATTAAAACCCTTAAGATCTTTAACCTCATATTTATCAAATAATGATTTTAGCCTAAGGACAGCAACCTGGGAATTCGCGTGGGTAAGATCGCTGTATTCCTGCAGCTTACTCTTAATCACAAATTTTAAAGATTCCTTATTTTCGGGTTTTTGGATTTCATTTACGATAGTTTGAGCAAATAAAGGTACCAATCCCCTGATTTTCTCCTCTGGCACGAGGGTCCTTACAGCAAATTTCCTCAATTTTCCCTTCAGCGTTTTTTGCTTAAGGTTCATTAAGCTATCTCCCTTGTTGATCCCGGCGGTAAGAATATTTTCTACCTGCTGGACCAGAGTATCTTCCTGATCTTCGGTGAATTCGAATTCATCAATACGATTAAGGAGCATATTTGTCAAATGGTCCCTCCAGATGTTTACTGAAAGAATACCGTGAGTAATGCTGTTAAGCTCGCTGTAGTCTTTTTTGATTTTTGCAGCTTCCGAAGAATATTTATAGACGAGGTAGCTGCTCCACCCTGCGATGACAAGCAGTCCACTTGTGATGAACACAAGAAGGACGCGCTGTAGACTTTTAGACATCACATTTGGTGTAAGATCTAAATGTAGTCCTTTAATCCGGATAAATATTTTATTTAACTAAGCGTATTATAAAAGCGTCTAAAAGGAAATTTAAATTAATTTAATCGATTTCCTGAAGGTATCAAATTCCCGAAAAGCTGTTTGATTTTGTGCCGCAGAATGGTGCATATTGAAATCATAATAGAAACCGTTATGTTCTGTTTTTAACACCTTCATTTCTACTTTTAGCGGTTCCTCAAGATCTATATGTTCAAAGGAGTAAGCGGTGTCAAATTCGTAAAATTTACAACCGGAAATATAATAGGGGTCATACTTTGATAACTTCAAAATCGTTCAAAAGCATAGAGGCACCATAGGCAGAAGGCACAATTGTTTCTTCAAAACTAGTTATATTGTATTCTTCAAGCTCTTCTTTAGGTGTAATGTTCATTGTAATAGTAGGAGAAAAGACACCTTTTAATTCCGGTTTATCTTCAAAATACTTGGTTACAACAATTACAGGGCTTCCAATTTCTTCCCAAACCTGGTCTTTTATTTCTTCAAATCCATTCCCGAGAATTTGTTCATTCTTAAGCTTATCAAATTCTTTTACTTTAATAAAACCCCACCCTTCAGGTTTATCAAACATCAATCCCAATTGCCGGTTGAGATAGAGGTTGTTATGGGTAACAACAGCCTGTAAAGGATCTATAGATAGGCCGGCTAATGCTAAACCTGCTAACTTTAGAAAATGACTTGTGACTAATCCCATCCTTTGGTTTTATTCGCACAAAAATTTATTCATCAAAAGGTGTTTCATAGGTATAACTCAAAACCCCATTCGTAATAATAATTTCCTGATCCCCATCATTCAGCTTACCAGAGAACGTAGCATAAAAGCACTTCCTGGTATTTGTAAGGATATTACTTTGTAATTCTCCTTGTAAAAAGTCACCTTCAAAACGATCATCACTGGTATATTGAAGGTAATGAAATCGTTCAACTATATTTTCACCGGTTTTTTTATACGGAAGTGTTATATAAAATCCCTGTTGCTTTAAAGGTTCAACAATCCGTCTGCTTAAATTAATTTGCAGTTCATAACCATTTGGCCTTATATCAATCCCTCTACCAGATGCCTGAAAAGATTGGAGTTCTCCATTTATTTCCATAGTTATATTAGTTTCCATACAAGCTGGTTCGTCATCTTGGGAACAGGAAGTAAGAGCAAAAAGGAATATAAACAGTAACCTAAGTAATGGCTTAGTTTTCATTCTTCTAAAGATAATTTTCGATAATCCTGTCTTCGGAATTAAAATTTATATCCAACACCCACAAAAAGGGTGTTCACCTTGGCTTTATAGTCCAGTCCTTCCGGCAAACCAATAATATCATCATCGAACCTGTTAGTTACTTCGAAAAAATATTTGGCCTGAAGAAAAAAGTTTTCACTTAGATCATAACCTGCTCCAAAACCAAGGTCAAATCCAACCGACTTAACAGTTCCGGGAAGTTCATCAAGAATAATGGTTGCTTGTGGTCCGGCTAAAAGGTTAAAGCCTGAATATGAAATATAATACTTTGCCAAAAGCGGAATAGATAACAAGTTGGAGTCTTCGGCATTTCCATATATAACTGCCGGTTGCAGATAAAAAGATTCGGAAAGGGAAATATCAGCAAGAATCCCAATATTAAATCCGTGAGCATTATCAGTTTCTTTAAGTTCTCCGGCTGAAGATGATGCAGTAATATTTAGATATCCTGCAGTTAGACCAAAACTGGTTTGTTGACCAAAACTGTAAAACGTAAATAGCATCCCTGCAGCAATAAGTAAGATTTTTTTCATTTGAGGTTTTTTATAGGGTCCGAATATAGAAATATATATTTAAAACCGGGCCCACCATCAATGGGAGGTGTCTTGATTTTGCAAATTTATGCAATGGTAGCAGGTGCAGATCTTAAAAATAAGGCGTAAGATCAGATTATGAATTAAAAAGAGAAATACGGTAGCAGAAATATTGGGTAGGGCGAGGATTTAATTAGCGGGATACCTGGTTTGAAGATGATCTATGGTGGACCTTATTAACTTTTTCAGTTGGTCCTGGTTGATATCACTTAACTTTTTAACATAGATACAGGATTTTCCCATTTTAAATTTCCCCAGATCCTTCAGCATCTCTTCCTGTCCTGAACATCCTGAGTACACATAAAGGGAAATTGCAGCCTTTCTTGGAGAAAAACCAACTAATGGCCAGTCTCCTTCCTGCCGACTCCTTTCCGATTTGTAATGGTAACTTCCAAATCCAATTATAGATTCGCCCCACATCTTTGGCTCATAACCTGTAAATTCGGTGATCATTCGAAGAAGTTCAAAGCTATCTTTGCGCTTTTGTTCAGTTTGAGCAAATGAATTGATAAACTCATGAACATTAGCCTGGGTCTGCTGGGTTTTTAATGCTGCCATAACTAATAAATTACAATTAAAACTGCCTTTTATTCTAAAGCCTCAAATTCTTTTAATCCTAAATTGGCATCCATGATATTTAAATCGGGCCTGGCCAAAACAATACCCATATTCATACCACCCCGAACGAAGTATTCCTTACCTTTTTCTACGTTGATCTTAATCTCTTCTTTAGTTTCCAGAACTGCATAAAAAGTTTGATCTCCAAACTCTGTTGTTTTATAAGTGAACTTTTTACCGTTCCTTAGGCTTCCAATTATTGAGTCGTTTCCGGTTTTTACTTTGAAGCCAATTAGATCCCCGGTTGCCATTGAGGGTCTGTAAAAGTGTATTAAGGCATAATTACTGCCCTCAGGGATCCTGGATTTATTTTTAAAATTCTCTCTTTTTTGTAAACCGGCTAATAATTCAGAATCCAGATTTCTGTAGATTTTAGCTTTTAATCTGTAACAGGTGCTTCCGAAGGCGCTGGGATCTTTCATCGTTACGACTTTTAAAATATTTGCACCGGCGTTTCTGGCGGTGGCAGTTGCATCGGCCATAACCTTATTATATCCGCAATCTGTTGTAAAACCAGAATCTCCAATTTTAATATCTCCAACAAATTGTGAATTAGCAGGTAAGGTCTCATTTTCTTCCAAAACAAAAATCTGATCCTGTGGAGATAAAGCAGAAAATTGATTGTTTGCAAGTTTTGTCGAGACACTTGTAGCACAACTTGTTATAAACAAAAGAGCAGGTAAAACGAAAATTTTTTTCATTTTTTTAAGTTCAAATTTTAGAATGAAAGACGGTTTAAAAGTATACTAAATTTTTATTTTTTTTAAGGTTTGTTAAGCGTTTTTTATTGCAACAACCTACAACCGAAACCTGGCTGGCAGGTGCGAAAATAAGGTGTATCCAAATGAAGATAACGCAATTGGTAGGGCAAAACTATTTCATTGGATATCTTTCTCCTTTTAATAAATATAGGTGAGCTTCAATTTTCCAGTTCAATTTCAAAATAACAAACCTCTGCATTTTCATAATGTTCAGGTAATCCAGTGGAATCTTTTAGTTTTTCAATTCCCAGAAAATTAAAGCCGGCGTTACAGTAATGGGAAATAAGCTTGGTGTTTTCTCCACAGGTGTCCAGTCTAATAAACCTTTTTTTATTTTGCCTGGCAAATTCCTTTGCCCAGTGTACAATTTCAGAAACAAAATTGCGCCCTCTAAAATTGGGATTCGTAGCAATGCGATGAAGATAATTAGCAGGATCCCTGTCCTTTTCTCCCCCTATTTCAGCATCAGAAAAAGTAACAGCCCAAATGCAGGCTAAACTGTTGTCCATAACAATTTTAAATTGCCTGTTTTCCTTAAGCTCTTGCTTTATAAGATTCCGGCTAAACTCAGGCCACTGATTTCCGGGAAACTTTATTTTTTGATATTCGGTAGCCTCTTTGTACAATCTAAAGATCTCGGGTAAATCCTGGAAACCACTATTTTCTATTTTCATTTGACCTTTCACCAGCTAATTTTCTTTGCAATTTACTTGAATTCATAAGAATTAAAGAATCATAATTACCAATGTTAATTCCTCCAGAATTCGTTTTTATCTAATTATAATTTTGGGAGGGTGATGAAGAGTTCACCGGCTGAATTATAATAAAGTTCAATCTAAAATGTAGATTAGTAAATATTAATTCATATAAAGTTAATTTTAAATCTTTTCTACCGGGGAATCTTTTTTTTATTTACTTTAGGGTTTCCCTACACCTTCTTCAACAAGGATCGCTCAACGAAGTTTTAATTGCCTAAAGGATGAAGTAACTGCCCTACTTTTCTTTTCCGGCTCAAAGCATAAAGGTCATGGAGAGTTTTCAGTATATATCAGGTTTCTTCAAAAAAACCATTAGCCACGAAATACCGGGATTAATAAAACTATTTGGATTCCTCCTTTTCTTCATAATAGGAAACTTTATACCTTCGGCCCTATTGGCACAAAACAATAGCTTATTTGATTCCGAAGAAATAATTAAAATTACGCTTAGCGGTGAGATTGCAGTGCTACTCGATAACAGAAATAAAGAACCGGAATATACTCCTGTAACTCTATCTTATTCAGAAGAAAACGGTGAAATAATAAAAATTCCCCTTAAGGTAAGGCAGCGGGGAAATTTCCGGAGGTTAAAAACCAATTGTAATTTTCCTCCCCTGTTGCTCAACTTCGCAAAAGATAATACTACCAGCACTAAATTTGATGGACAGGATAAAGTAAAACTGGTAATGCCCTGCAGAGGTGACCAATATGTTTTGCAGGAATATTATACCTACAAAATTTATAACCTCGTGACTCCAAAAAGTTTTAAGGTAAGACTGGTAGAGGTGGCGCTAGAGGATCCCTCGTTAAAAGAAAAAGAAAAAGGTCCCTTTTACGGCTTTCTTTTGGAAGAAGAAGATCAAATGGCAAAACGCAATAAAATGGTCTCTATTGACCGCATGTTATTAAAACCCGAAATTATGCAACGGGAGGATTTTCTCAACATGGCGGTTTTTAACTACATGATTGGTAATACCGATTGGTCTGTGCAGTACAGGCAAAATATTAAACTAATTGCCGAAGACACTCTTTCCCTCCCTTATACTGTTCCCTACGATTTTGATCATGCAGGTCTTGTTAGAGCCCCATACGCTCACCCTGCCGAAGAGCTTAAGCTGAGTTCTACACTTCAAAGACTTTACCGAGGATTTTGTTTGGAGGATATGATCGCATTTAAAACCGTAATCAGGAAGTATGACAGCTTAAGAAATGACATTTATACGGTTTATAATTCCAGTCCTTTACTGGATGAAAAATATGTAAAAAAAACTATAAAATACCTGGACGATTTTTATGATACCCTTGATGATCCCCACAAGCTAAAGAGGGAATTTCAATACCCTTGTCAAAAAAACAGTACAGCAAATATTGTAATTAAAGGCTTAAAAAATAATTAAAAAGAAAAACCACTATACATTTAATCGGGAAGGTAATGATATTAGAAGCAGATAAAAATCAAAAATCCAAGAGGGAGAGGGAAACTATGTTTAAGGTAGCGTATCGAAACCAAACCAGCCTAAGACAGATTGCAGATAATAAGGCGAATATGGTGATTAGTATCAATACCCTGATTATTTCCTCGATAATTGCTATTTCGGGATATGGAGTGGTATCCAGTAAAATGAACCTTTACCTTGAAAATATTATTCCTGTAGCCATTATAGTAATTTCCTGCCTGGCCTCTGCAGTGCTGGCAATTTTAGCAGCAAATCCTAAGTTTGTTAAACCCGAATTGAAAAAGCTTGAAAATAAACAAAGCCTGCTTTTCTTTGGAGAAATAGCTGCATACTCCCAGGAGGCATATGTTCAAAAGATGGAAGCTTTGTTGGCTTCCCGCGATGATATTTATAAAAATATGATTGTAGATCTTCATTCTCAGGGAATTATCCTGAAGTATAAATTCAAATTTATTAGCCTGGCTTATAAAATTCTTATGCTCGGCTTTAGTCTTGGAGTTTTATTTTTTCTCATTTTCCTGTTTCTTCAGTAAAATTATGAAGAGAATTATTACATACTTAAATGATGATAAAATTAAATGAAAGTGTTAATAGACATTGCAAAATGGGTGGTGATCCTGTTCGGGATCTTTATAGTTGGAAAAGAATATTTATTGATCTTAAAACCTGATAAGGCAGCCTAACATAAAAAAGTCCGGAAGTACCAACCTGATAAATT
>CAZXEY010000076.1:13803-16247 GCA_964639695.1 uncultured Antarcticibacterium sp.
TATACTGAAAAAACGTTGAGATTAATACCTGCTATTGCCTCAAAAAGCAATTGAAAAATTAAATATAAAAAAAGGTTAAAAGCAGAAAAAAAGAGTCTAAGAATTTCACCTTTTATAGCCTATTGTGATGAAAAAAAAGGTTCGGCATAGTATTCAAAAGATTTTGGGACCTTACCTGTTTTCAGGATTTGCCTTTACGGGTTTTTCCCAGCAAATACAACCCACACCATTATTTTTAAATAATGAAATTTTGGAAGCAAGATTAGATTTCTCTTTTAAGGAAATAGAAAAAAATAAGGTGGATTCAATTTATTTTACCACCCAGCTACATTATAAAAATGAGTTACAGGAATGGGATTCCATAGAAGTTAAAATTAATGGCAGAGGACACTTTCGAAGAGAGAACTGTTTTTTTACTCCTATTAAGATTAAAATTAAAAAGAAAGACAATGCAGGAACCTTATTTGAAGGAAACCAAAATCTGAAACTGGTCATGCCCTGTTACAAAACAGGTAATAACAATGATCTGGTGGTAAAAGAATTTTTGTGCTATAAATTGTATGAATCCATTTCTCCCTATAACTTTAGTACAAAACTTGTTAATCTAAGCCTTACCGATAACAGGAGCAAAAAAACCATTAGGTACAATATAAAAGCATTTCTTATTGAAGATGATAAACAGGTTGCAAAACGTTCTAATGGTAAATTACTAAAAGGATTTCAGAGAAATTCTTTATTTATGCAGGACAGTTTAGCGGCTTTGCAGGATGTTTTTCAATATATGATAGGAAATACCGATTGGTCAAGTGTAATGCAACACAACGTAAAGGTGATGCTTTTACCCAATAAAATGAAAGTTCCTATTCCTTTCGATTATGATATGTCGGGGCTTGTCGATGCACCTTATGCAGTTGTAGATGCAAATATTCCAATCACCAACGTTAGACAAAGACATTTCAGGGGGTTTTGTAGAAATAAGGAGCTTGGGGAATATGTTAGGTTAAAATATATTGAGCTTGAACCGATATTATGGGAAAAAGTGCGCAGTGTGGAAGATCAACTGGATCCTAAGGAAGCGCTCGTGGTAGAAAATTATTTAAAAGATTTTTTCATTATAGTAAAGAACCCAAAAAGATTTGAGCAGGAAATTTTGCAACAATGCCGAAAAATAGAATAACTTATTATGCACCAATAACAGATGGGAAAAATGAAATTATGCCTGAAAACCCCTTTATTTTTTCCATTACTGTTCCTAAGGATTTACCTTCCCCTGACACTTATCTTAATAGTCCAATTGGCCGGTGCACAGGAAATTCTGGTGGCACCTTACTTACAACCGGGTAATTCTCCTGGCCTTACTAAAGAGGAAAAAGTAATCATCTGGCAAACAGATAGTTTTCCGGCAAAATTTAAGGTAGAATTTACTGAAGGAAATTCTTTTAAAAATGGTAAAGGGGCCAGGATTTCTTCTGTAAATCTTAACTTTTTTAATAAACCCTCCAAATTATACCGAGCAAAGCTGAATAACCTGAAATTTGACAAAAGCTACACCTATCGGGTTATTTTAAATGATACAATACTTGCTGAACATAGTTTTAAAACCCGCACAAAGAAGCCTCAAACGCGGTTTGTAGTACTTGCAGATATTGGTGCCGGTACACCTGCCCAGGCGGCTATAGCTTATCAGGTTGCGCTACAGGACCCCCAGTTTGTTCTCATTCCTGGAGATATGGCATATAATAGCGGCAGAGAGCTGGAATACAGAAATCGGTTTTTCCCATATTACCTTTCCGCTGTTGCGTCCCCAGAGAAGGGAGCTCCACTTTTAAAGACCATTCCATTCTACCTGGTTTTGGGGAATCATGATGTGTACAGTTATGATCTCAACGAATATCCCGATGGACTCGCCTATTTTTATTACAGTGATCTTCCCAGAAATGCGCCTGTTCCAAAAGGCATTATTGAACCTGTTGGCGATATAGAGAAGGTCAATAAATTTAAAGAAAATACATCTCCCCGGTATCCCGGGATTTCCAATTATTCTTTTAAGAATGGTAACATACATATGGTAGTGTTGGATGCTAATTCTTATGTAAATCCCCTGGATCCCAAACTGGTGGAATGGATTAGAAAAGATTTGGGAAGCAGTACGGCACAATGGAAGATCGTATCCTTTCATCATGCTGCTTTTAATGCCAGCAAAACACATTATAATTATCAGATTATGAGGTTACTCTCTCCTTTAATGGAGGAATTGGGAGTGGATATGGTTTTATCGGCCCACGAACACAACTATCAGCGCAGTCTCCCGTTAAAATTTAAACCCGCCCGTAATGAAGCCGGAACTCAATTTTTGATCAGTAAAGAAGGGAGAGTAGACGGTGTTTTTGAACTTGATCAAAAATATGATGGCAAAACAAATACAGTGGCCAATGGGATTATTT
>CAZXEY010000077.1:0-16204 GCA_964639695.1 uncultured Antarcticibacterium sp.
CTTTAACCCTTTAACTAATTAAATTAAGACAAACAGTAATGAAAAGATTATTTTCAACTTTGGTAATCGCTTCGATTATGTTATTTGGAGCCGCACAAGTAAATGCGACGAATTACGTGAATACCGCACCGGATAACATTGTAAATTTTGTTCAGGATGAAGAAGCTGCCATGGAAGTGGAAGTGGAAGAATCCGCTGGTTTCCATCAGGAACTAAAACGTCGTTTTATAGAAGGTGGACCTGGCTTTATGGGGATCGTACTTCTATGTTTAATCTTAGGACTGGCTATTGCCATTGAGAGAATTATCTTTTTAAATCTTTCTACTACTAACACCAGAAAACTGGCGCAAGATGTGGAAGATGCTTTAAACAGTGGAGGTATTGAAGCTGCCAAAGAAGTTTGCAGAAACACAAGAGGACCGGTTGCATCAATTTACTACCAGGGACTTGACCGTGCAGATGAAAGCATTGAAGCTGCAGAAAAAGCAGTTGTAGCTTACGGTGGGGTACAAATGGGGACATTAGAAAAGAACGTTTCCTGGTTATCATTATTTATTGCTTTAGCGCCGATGCTTGGATTCCTTGGAACGGTAATAGGTATGATTATCGCCTTCGATAGAATCGAGGCTGCAGGAGATATGCAACCGTCTTTAGTAGCGGGTGGTATTAAAGTTGCCTTAATTACAACGGTTTTTGGTTTAATTGTTGCTATTATCCTTCAGGTGTTTTACAACTATATTATCGCTAAAATTGATAGTATAGTGAATGATATGGAAGACGCTTCAATTCTTCTAATAGACCTACTTGTTGATTACAAAAACAAAAAAAGAATCTAAGAGAAGTAAACTATGACCATTCATAAAATTTTAAAATATCTTGCAATCGTTATTGGCGTATTGGGTCTTATTCTATTAGGTAGGATCATAATGGCCGGCGATGATGCAATAGTATCTTCCTCTGCTACCCAGCAAAGTGTAGTTACTCCATTTCTTTGGCTGTCTTATATCGTAATGGCTGTAGTATTGGTGTTAATAATATTCTTTGTAATTAAAGGGCTTTTCAAGGGGAACATTAAAAACACACTTATTTCAGTTGGTGCATTTTTACTCATTGTAGTAATTGCGTATCTTGTAACTGACGGGACTCAAAAGACGTTAAGAGATGGAGAAATCCTTTCTGCAAATACTGATCATTGGGTAGGAACCGGTCTTGTTACTTTTTACATACTTGCTGCAATTGCAGTAGGCGCTATGGTACTTTCCGGAATAAGGAAATTAATAAAATAAGAATATGGCAAGAAGAGCAGCACCAGAGGTAAATGCCGGGTCTATGGCGGATATAGCGTTCCTGTTATTAATTTTCTTCCTGGTTACAACTACCATAGAAACAGATAGAGGGATAAGCAGGAAACTGCCGCCAATACCTGAGGAAAATGTAGAACCACCTGTAATTAAACAGAAGAACATATTTACTGTTATCGTTAACAGGAATAATGAGTTACTCGTTGAGGATCAGGTTATGGAATTGTCTGAATTACGAGAAGCTGCCATGGAATTTTTGGATAATGGAGCTGGAGTAGGAGAAGAGGCCTGTGATTACTGTCAAGGACCTCGTGATCCTGCATCATCTGATAATCCTGAAAAGGCCATTATTTCTTTGGTGAACGACCGTAAAACTGAATACAGAACTTATATTTCTGTTCAAAACGAACTTGTTGCTGCATATAACGATTTGAGAAACCGGGAAGCGCAACGTTTATACGGTATGAATTATACTCAAATGGAAGCAAACTTTAATGATCCTAATTTTAGGGGGGATAAAGAAGCTCTTGAGGAAAAATTAAATGTTATAAAAGAAATGTACCCTCAAAAGCTTTCTGAAGCAGAACCAACGAGTTAAAATTAAAACTTATGTCTAAATTTAAAAAGAAGAAAAGTGGTGATTTACCGGCTATAAGCACGGCATCATTACCTGATATTGTTTTTATGCTTCTATTCTTTTTTATGGTTGCTACGGTAATGCGTCAAAATACTTTGATGGTACAAAATCAATTACCGTTCGCAGACCAGGTGGAGAAACTGGATAAAAAGGATTTGGTAATGTATATTTATGCAGGAAAACCCAGTCCCAGATATCAGCAAAGCGCCGGTACTGAAGCGAGAATTCAGTTAAATGATAAATTTGCAGATGTTAAAGATGTGCAGCAGTTCATTTATTCTGAAAGAGAAACTAAAAGAGAAGAATTGATTCCTTATTTAACAACTGCATTAAAAGTTGACGTAGAAACTAATATGGGTCTTGTGTCTGATATTAAGCAGGAGTTGAGAAAGGCTGAAGCTCTTAAGATCAACTATACTACCCGTACAGGTGAAGTAAGTAAAAATTAGTTAAAGATATTTAATGTTTAAAAACATCCCTTCCGGATCCCCGGTTACGGGATGTTTTTTTTTGCTGCAGCTTTAGATAACCACCAAAAATGAAACAATTAATACTATTCTTTTTTTTAACTTTAGGTTTGCTGCGGGTAGCTGCTCAAGAGGTTGAAGTAGTTGCTCCTTTTATTGGAGTAGATAGTCTCTACAGGGAAGACCAGTTCTATGTAGGATTTACTTTCAATTTGTTAACAGATCTTCCTGAAGATGTTTCACAATCTGGATTTTCCGGTGGATTACATCTCGGGTTCATACGGGATTTCCCAATTAATAAGCGGCGGAATATTGCCATTGGAACAGGCCTTGGATGGTCTATAAATTCTTATGGTCAAGAACTATTTATTGGGAAAGACGAGGGTGGAAATACCGTGTTCAGTAATTTGAATGAATTTGATATCGACTATGATACCAACAGGTTTTCTACGCAACTTTTGGAAGCTCCCATAGAATTTCGCTGGCGTACCTCGACGCCAGAGAGCTATAAGTTTTGGCGAATTTATACGGGAGTAAAGCTGGGTTATATTTATTCCTTCAAAACTAATTTTAAGGAGGGAGGGGAACAAATCGTTGTAAACGATATTCCCGAGTTAAATAGATTGCGATTAGGTACCACATTTACTTTTGGTTATAACACATTCAATTTTCACGTTTATTACAGCCTTAACCCTTTCTTTAAAGATGCTTTTCTAAACGAAGAGGAAGTAGGTATAAGTACTTTTAAGATTGGCCTGATGTTCTATATTTTATAAGAAGTAATACAAGACAAAGAACTGCGGCAGGAATCCCGTAAAGAAGCCAAGGATAATGTCACTCCACGTATGAGCCTTGTAATGTAATCTTGAAGTTGCGGTTAATCCCAAAGCGGCAATTAAAAAGGCAATTGTTGAAACCAGGTTTAGCCTGTAGAACACGCTCATAGCCAATACGAACATAAATAATCCAGATAGTCCCACCATATGAAGGCTGATCTTGATCCTGAAAAAAGAGAAAAGCAGGCTTATAACGGCCGAAATTAATATTCCGGAAAAGAAATAGTAAAGAGCAGGATAATTAAATGAATCCAGGATTTGGTACAGGTTTAGTCCCAAAAGCAAAATAAAAAAGAAAAGGGGCCACCTTCTTTCCTCGACATCACTCAGGAAAATGGATTTAGCTTTTCCCAGATTCTTCAGCAGGAAATAAAAAACTATAGGAATGAATAAGGTAGTAATAGCTATTGCCAGTAACTTCGCTTTGATCAACGGCAAGGGAAAAAAACGCGGACTTATAAAAAAATAGAACAAGCTGCCGAGGAAAGGCATCCATAACGGATGAAAAATAAAAGAAGCACTTTTAATAAAGCTTCTCATCAAATTTCTTTTCTCATTCGGGCCACCGGTATATCCAGTTGTTCCCTGTATTTTGCCACGGTTCTCCTGGCAATTGGATACCCTTTTTCTTTTAAGAGTTTTGCCAGCTTCTCGTCTGTCAAAGGTTTTCTCTTGTTCTCCTCTTCAATAGACATTTCCAGAATCTTTTTGATCTCCCTGGTCGAAACATCCTCGCCCTGATCGTTCTTCATAGATTCAGAGAAAAATTCCTTAATTAGTTTGGTGCCATAGGGAGTGTCTACATACTTACTGTTTGCAACGCGGGAAACCGTAGATACGTCCATTCCTATTTCATCTGCAATATCCTTAAGGATCATTGGCCTTAGATTCCTTTCATCACCAGAGAGAAAATACTCTTGTTGATAATGCATTATAGCGCTCATAGTCACCATTAAAGTTTGCTGGCGCTGCTTTATTGCTTCAATAAACCATTTTGCTGAATCCAGTTTTTGTTTAATGAACATAACTGCATCCTTTTGAGCTTTCGTTTTTTCCTTAGACTCTTTATAACCCCTAAGCATATTGTTATAATCATTGGAAATATGCATTTCGGGAGCATTTCGGCCATTCAAACTTAATTCCAGTTCCCCATCGACAATTTTAATTGTAAAGTCCGGGATTACGTGCTCCACCATCCTGGTATTCCCTGAAAAGGTTCCACCCGGTTTAGGATTTAAATGCTCAATTACATCAATAGCGTCTCTTAACTCATCTTCACTAATGTCATGTTTGGAAAGTAATTTGGAATAATGCTTTTTGCTAAAATGGTCAAATGATTTATCCAGCAGGTCTATGGCTAAAGAAACGTTTTTGGAAGGTTCTTTTCTATTGAGTTGTATCAAAAGGCATTCCTGCAGAGAACGTGCCCCTACGCCGGCTGGATCAAGGTCCTGTACGTGTTTTAATACCTTTTCTACCGTAGCTTCATCGGTATAAACATTTTGAGTAAAAGCAAGGTCATCTACAATATCCTGGATGCTTCTTCGAATATATCCACTTTCATCCACACTCCCTACCAAAAATTCTGCTATTTCTTTTTCAAGATCACTTAATCTAAAAGTACTTAACTGGGATTTAAGGTATTGCGCAAAAGAAGTACCCGAAGCGAAAGGAACATCTTTGTCCTCATCATCTGAGCTGTAATTGTTTGCCTGCAGCCTGTAATTTGGAATCTCATCGTCACTCAGGTAATCATCAACATTTATATCTGTTTCAATTGTATCATTATCATAATCATCATCGGCATATTCATCATTTGAGAATTCCTCATCAAAATCGGCATCGTAATCCTCTTTTCCATCTTCGAGTGCAGGATTTTCTTCCAACTCCTGTTTGATGCGCTGCTCAAAAGCCTGGGTAGGCAATTGAATGAGCTTCATCAACTGAATTTGTTGAGGGGATAATTTCTGCGATAATTTAAAATTGAGTTGCTGTTTTAGCATAAAATCGGTTTGTTCCTTTTATACAAATTTAAGCAAAAACAATGCTAATGTTGCTTTGGCATTATAAGTGCTTGTGGTAAATTTTTGTTAAGAGCTGATAGAAAGTGTTATAATCTTGTAAAAACACTAAAATGCTTTGGCAATTCCATTTCTATAATCAATTCTTCTGCTTTAACGGGATGGGTAAATATTAATTTTGTTGCAGCAAGAAAAATTTCCTTTTTGCCTGATGAGATTTTCTCTGTGCTGCCGTATAATTTATCTCCCACTATTGGGAACCCATTCATTGAGAGATGTTTCCTTATTTGGTGGGTCCTACCTGTTTCCGGTTCTATTTGTAACATTGAAAACCTTTTATGCTGAAGTTTAAAAAGGCTGATACAGGTGACTTTTGAAGTGGCCGGTTGGTCGTCAATCGCCTGCTGATAAATTGCATGAGCAGGGAATTCCCCCTCAACCATGGCAACATAAAATTTTTTAATTTTTTTAATTTCAAATTCCTGGTTGAGCTGAACCTGGACCTTCCTGGTTTTTGCAATAAGAAGAAGTCCGCTGGTGGGAGTATCAAGCCGGTGAACAGGCATTGGATATGGAAGAGCATCCTTTACTGCGGAAGGTTTTAAATTGTTGGGAAGAGCATTTTCTACAGTTTTAAAATAATTTCCGCTTGTAGGATATCCCGCCGGTTTGTGAATAACAGCTAAAAATTCATCTTCATAAAGAATTTCCAGATGAAGGTTAAATATTTTTTTTGCCTTTCTTTCCTTCTGAATAAGCTGAATTACCTGATTTTCCTGGATCCAATCTGAGGTTTGGCCAACCTTCCCATCCACCAGAATTTCCTCCCGCTTGATAGCTTTCTTGATTCCGGAGCGGGTGGTAATGATCCTTAAAACTGTGGGGGCATATTCCTGCAACCGAATATTAGCATCGATTGCAGGAACAATATGAGTTTCAAGAATTTTCAGAAGAAATTTTTAAAATTCGGCATTTTGAGGAGTACGGGGAAATGGGATTACATCACGTATGTTACCCATACCTGTTACAAATAATACAAGCCGCTCAAATCCCAACCCGAAACCACTGTGAACACAGGTTCCAAATCTTCTCGTATCAAGGTACCACCAAAGTTCTTCCTCATCAATATGAAGAGCCTTCATCTTTTCTTTTAAAACTTCCAGGCGCTCTTCTCTTTGTGATCCACCTACTATTTCTCCAATCCCCGGGAAAAGGATGTCCATAGCCCGCACTGTTTTTCCATCTTCGTTTAAACGCATGTAAAACGCCTTGATATTTGCAGGATAATCAAATAATATTACGGGTGACTTAAAATGCTTTTCTACAAGGAACCTCTCGTGCTCGCTTTGAAGATCGGCACCCCATTCTTCAATGATATACTGGAATTTTTTCTTCTTATTTGGCTTGGAATTTTTCAAAATGTCTATAGCTTCAGTATAGCTTACCCTTTTAAAATTATTTTCGGTTACAAATCTTAATTTTTCCAATAGACTCATATCCGATCTGTCATCCTTCGGCTTTGCCTGCTCTTCCTGGGCCTGTCTTTCAGCTAAAAAGTCAAGGTCATCCTTACAATTTTCTATAGCGTATTTTACTACATATTTAATGAAATCTTCCGCAAGATCCATATTAGCATCAAGATCATTAAAAGCTACTTCAGGCTCAATCATCCAGAATTCAGCTAAATGGCGTGATGTATTAGAATTTTCAGCTCTAAAGGTTGGTCCAAAAGTATAAACCTGCCCCAGGCCAAGTGCAAAAGTTTCGGCTTCCAATTGACCCGAAACAGTAAGATTTGTTTCTTTCCCGAAAAAATCCTTTTTATAATCTATCTCACCTTCTTTGGTTTTGGGAGGATTTTTAAGATCAAAAGAAGTAACCTTGAACATTTCTCCGGCTCCCTCTGCATCGCTACCCGTAATAATTGGAGTGTGGACGTAATGGAAATTGTTTTGCTGAAAATAATTATGAACTGCAAAAGCCAGTTTGCTGCGCACTCTCATAACCGCACCAAAAGTATTTGTCCTCACCCTTAAATGAGCCTGCTCTCTTAATTTTTCTAAACTATGACGTTTAGGAGATAGTATTGTAAGTTTTACTTCCTCAGGATTTGCATCCCCAAGTATTTCAACAGAAGTTACTTCAACTTCCACTGCCTGTTGGGTTCCAAGACTTTCCTTTAATGTTCCCACTACTTTTAAGGCCGCACCAACAGTTATTCTTTTTAATATTTCTTCATCTGTCTTTTCAAAATCTATAACACACTGCAGATTATTTATCGTGGATCCATCGTTAAGAGCGATGAACCTGTTGCTCCTAAAAGCACGTACCCACCCTTTAACTTCAACTTCCTGTAAAAATTTATTACTCTTTAATAAATCTGCAATTTTTGCTTTTATCATTTTATATCAGAATTTAAAAATCAAAGATAAATCTTCCTTTGTAGCTTACCAAGTGCGGTTTTTATTTCTTTCTATTTCTCTTCTTCTTCCTCGTTTCCATCAGGAAGAATTTGAATAGCAGGTTCTTTTAAGAATTCTTCATTTGCAATATTCTTTTCCAGCGATAGCAGCAGGGAGGGGAGTAGTAATAAATTGGAAAGCATTGCAAATAATAAAGTTGCAGATACCAAACCTCCAAGAGCCACTGTGCCGCCAAAACTGCTGATCATAAAAACTGAAAATCCAAAAAATAGTACAATGGAAGTATAAAACATACTCACTCCTGTTTCCCTCAATGCTGCATATACAGACCGTTTAATTTTCCAGTTATTGGCTTTTAATTCCTGCCTGTATTTTGCTAAGAAATGAATAGTATCGTCTACAGAAATTCCAAAGGCAATGCTGAAAACAAGGATTGTGGAAGGCTTAATGGGCACTCCTAAAAATCCCATCATTCCCGCTGTTATTAGCAGGGGCAAAAGGTTAGGTATTAAAGAAACTATAATCATCCTGAAGGAGCGGAACATCCAGGCCATAAGGGCTGCAATAAGGAAAATGGCCAGGGTCAGGGAAATAATAAGGTTCTTAACCAAATAATTGGTCCCTTTCTGGAAAATTAATGCTTTTCCTGTCATCGTAACATTAAAACGATCTTCGGGAAAAATTTTATTGATTTGAGGCCAAAGATTTTCTTCTATTCTCTCCATTTCCTCGGTTCCTAGGTCTTTCATAAAAGTTGTAATGCGGGCATATTGTCCCGTAGAGTCAACATAGGACGTGAGAAGATCTCCTTCAGAAGATATTCCTTTTAAATATGGAGCTATGAAATTTTGTTCCTGGGAAGTGGGAAGCTGGTAATATTTGGGATTATTATTATAGAAGGCTTGTTTTGAATATTTGGCCAGCCTTACTACAGAAAGAGGCTGGGATAATTCAGGGACTTCTGTTATTGCCTCCTCAAGGCGTTCCATTCTTTTTAAATTAGATAGGCTTAGCGCTCCCTGCTTCCTCTCTGTATCTACCAGAATTTCCAAAGGCATTACTCCATTAAATTCCTCTTCAAAAAATTTCACATCCTGAAAAAAATCTGCCTGTTGCGGCATATCTTCAAGTAAACTGCCGGATATCTTAATCGTGTAAATGCCAATTATACTTGCTACAAGTAAGATCAAAGAAGAAATATAGATTGAAATCCTGTGCTGTCGCACCATTTTTTCTGTCCAGTCAACAAAAGCGCCAATCCACTTCTTGTTTAAATGTTTTAAGTGCTTTTCCTTTGGCTTCCTCATATAGCTGTAGATGATAGGGATGATCACCAGGCTTAACAGAAAAATGGCTATAATATTTATAGAAGCAACAATACCAAACTCCTTTAGCAGGGTACTATCGGTTAAAATAAAAGTTGCAAATCCTGATGCGGTAGTTAAATTCGTAAGGAGCGTTGCATTTCCTACCTTGGAAATTACCCGCTGAAGTGATTTTGCCTGATTCCTGTGATTTTTAATTTCCTGCTGGTACTTATTGATCAGGAAAATGCAGTTGGGAATACCTATTACAATAATAAGGGGAGGAATTAATGCCGTAAGCACAGTGATCTCATACCGCAGCATTCCTATAACTCCAAATGCCCAGGCTACGCCAATTAATACCGTAATCATTGAAATTACAGTAGCACGTATGGACCTGAAGAAGAAAAAGAAAATTAAAGAGGTAACAAGAAGGGCTGCAGCAATAAATAATTCAATTTCATCAATAATATTCTGGGAGTTGAGGGTACGGATGTAAGGCATCCCGGAAACATAAACCTCCATATTAAATTCCTGCTCAAAATTCTCCACGAGCGGAATTAATTTTTCCATCACGAAAACTTTCCGCTCCTCAGAATTGACTATGTTTTCATCAAGATAAAGTGCGGTTTGAATGGTAGAAAAATCCTCGCTGTAAATAAGGTTTTTATAGAAGGGTAATTCCTCAAGTAATTTGGTTTTGTAATCTTCTACTTCAGCTTTACTAAAATTTTCTTCGGAATCCTGAAGAAAAGGAACCATTTCGAACCTATTAGGATCAGTAAATTTTTCGAGTTTCTTTAAATTTTGAAGTGAGATTATTTCTTCAACTTCTTTAAAGGTTTGAAGTTCCTTATTAAGGTCATTCCATGCATTAAACTTTACCGGGGTAAAAAAAGCAGTATCCCTTACTGCAAGAACTATTAGATTTCCCTCTTCTCCAAACTTATCCAGAAATTGCTGATATTGAAGGTTTATTGGATGTTCATCGGGAAGGAGATTAGCTTCGGTATAGGAAAATTGCATATGCCGCCACTGGGTCGAAAAAAATATAGTTATTCCTACAACAATGGCAATTATGATGATGCGGTTTCGGAGTATTAATCTGGCAATTGAATTCCAGAATCCGAAACTAAAAAGTTTGTACATGGCAGTTTTATAAGCGGGTGCAAAGGTACAAAATGAAGGGAATTTATCTAGTAATCAGGCCCGGGGATTATAGATTTAAACGTAGACTAAACTTAAAGGATAAATTATCTTCAAATTGTGGCAGATGATATGCTCCATACCGGTAGGCAAAGCTTAAACCGAGGCCCGCAAAAATTTTATTTAATTCCAGCCCTGCTTCAGAAAATCCATGTTCCAGTGTTTGAAAGGAAATATTCTTATGAACCTCGGGGTTTTCAAGATCACCAATCACGTGACGGGAAATTAAAACTAACTCCGGCTGAATACTTCTCGAAATTTCAAAAGGCCTGAATTGATGTTTTAGGTGCAATGCCAATTGTTTATCACTAAAAAACTCATTGAAGTACATCGTTTCAAAACTAAGAGTGCCGGCAACAGAGAATCGTTGTAGCAAATTTTCTTTGACGGGATTATTTGGATAGGAATGAAAAACGTGAGTAATGGGAAGTTCTCCAAACCCTAAATTTCCCTCCATAATTATTTGAAATGAAGATCTGTCCAATCGTAGAAATTTGTAGTCTATTTTTAATCCCAGTTTGGTAAAGGAAAAATCACTGTTGAAAACATTTTCAATACCCTGTACCAGCTGGCCTGTAATTATGGGGTAATTTCCTTCCAGAAGCAGGTGAGAATCGGGGGTGCTTATAAACTTGCTGAAAGGGCGCCATAAAAATCCAAGCTTGGCCTCAGAAATTATATAGTTGCGATAGAGATTGCCATCGTTTAAAAACAGGTAATCAATATTTTGAAGTATTTCACTTCGGGATAAATTGATTTCAGAATCCAGCCTTGGAGTAATCCTGTGCTGGATGCCTGTCTGGATTTTTCTGAAATTATAGTAATAGGTGATATTTGCCAATCTTGGTTCAAAAAGTGCAAAATCTGTTATTCCTCTCAAATAGTGAAAACTTCCTATTTCCCGGATATTCTTTTCATAACTGGTGTCCCACCAGGTGCCGGTTCTTTTATTTAAAACTATTCCGCCGCCATAGCTGTATTTAAATTGCCGGTCCTTGAAACCATAAACAAGGTACCCCTGAAGTCGAAAATTTTCTGAAAAATGATGGTTTGTTCGACCTCCAAATCCTAGTCGAATTCCTTCATAATTGTTATACTTTATAAACCTACCCAGTTCAAAATTCCAAAATCCTACAGGTAAATATCCCTGGCTTACCGCGTTGTTAAGTTCTATTTTCTCCAGAATATTTTCACTGGCAATAGTTTCCTGGATTTGAATATCACTAAGATGATCTTCTAGTGTAAAAGGCTCTTTTCTTTGTGCAGCCCAATAATTTACAGATTGATCCTCTGCGCCTGTAAGTACCTTTACGCGGGGAGCAAAAGGATCAATTTGAATATTGGGTTCATTGGTAAAATCGTAATAATTTACTGTGGAGGATAAATAGAGCTCCGGTTGAAGAATAGCTTTACCTAAAATTAGATCGAG
The DNA here is from genome assembly GCA_964639695.1 of uncultured Antarcticibacterium sp. Classification (GTDB taxonomy): domain Bacteria; phylum Bacteroidota; class Bacteroidia; order Flavobacteriales; family Flavobacteriaceae; genus Gillisia. Next base: position 11,625 of record CAZXEY010000077.1, read on the forward strand.
TGGTGAACTTTTACGTTGTAAGGTGCCAACACTTACACTATTTGCAATTATAGAAATGTTCTTTTCTTCATCTCCGGGATATATGTTAACTACCAGGCGTGAGGGAAAATGCATATTTTCATTTTCAATAGCTTTAAAAAAATGAGTCGCTGTAAAATTGATGGCTCCCAAAGATTTTATTTCAGCTTTTCGTAAGGCCAGAGTATTTCTATCCAGGTAAAGAATACCCTGCAAAGCTGTTTCAGGGTCATTTTTTATTGGGGTAAAGAAGATTGCGTGTGAGGAGCTATCGAGAGCTTTAGAGTCAAGAAGGCTGTAATTATATTTTTTAAGTGCCTTTGGAGCAAGCGGGGAAACAAAGGAAGCATCGTATAGTGTATAAACATCAGAATAAATAGAAAAAGGTTCTAAGTTTAATAACAGGACTTCCTCAACAGGTTCATCAAATCCTGCAGTATTTAAACCTTCAACCACTTCCCTCTTCAACCCGGGGTTTTTATACTTGTGAAAAGAAATCTTTTCAGATAAAAAAGAACGGCCGGGAGGATTTTCTTCTTTCTGGCTATCTATATAAATTTTATTATAACTTCTATAAGAAAAACCCTGGAGTGCATTTTCGGGATCATTTGTTTTTTTCTTCTGAATTGCTTCCCGCACGATATCCTTTGCTGAGGAGTTTTGAATATATTCGGTAGGTGGATTTTGCTGACAATGAACGGCCTGAACAGAAATAATAAATAATAAAATGGCTATTAATTTCATGGTCTAATCTTCACTTAAGCTAATAAAAAAAGCTTCAGGATATTGAGAAATGCACGGTTAATTTCCGAATTCAATATACTGAAGCTCTTCAATATTATACGCCGATATTTATATCGTCATAATTTCCTTTTCTTTGTTATCAAAGATTGATTCTACTTTCCGGATGTATTTATCTGTTAATTCCTGAATATGATCTTCTGCTATTTTCTTTTCATCTTCAGAAACGTCCAGCTTTTTAATATCATTATTAGCTACTTTTCTATCGTTCCTAATCCCAATCTTTGCATCCTCTGCTTCAGCTTTAGCCTGTTTCGCCAGTTCTTTTCGTCGTTCTTCTGTTAATGGCGGCACATTAATTATTACGCTTTCACCATTGTTCATAGGATTGAAACCAAGGTTAGCGTACATAATCCCTTTTTCAATTTCAGAGATCATTCCTCTCTCGAAAGGTTGAATTGTTATTGTACGGGCATCGGGCGTATTCACGTTGGCCACCTGGTTTAAAGGGGTTTTGCTTCCGTAGTATTCCACCATAACTCCGCCTAACATTGCAGGGCTTGCTTTACCTGCTCTAATATTTAAAAGTTGCTTTTCAAGGTGTTTAATAGCCTTTTGCATATTCTCCTCTGTACTTTCAAATATAAATTCTAAATCTTCGCTCATTTTTTTAAAACTTAAGTTATAAAAAGTGCTTTAGTCTGTTATAAATTTACTTTGGTCCCTATATTTTCTCCGGTTACTACTTTAAGAAGATTACCAGGTTTATTCATATCGAATACTATAATAGGCAGTTGATTTTCCTGGCTTAACGTAAAAGCTGTTGTGTCCATTACTTTTAAACCTTTTTTGATGACATCATCAAAAGAGATAAAATCGAATTTTGTTGCCATTTTGTCTTTTTCAGGATCTGCAGTATAAATACCGTCAACCCGTGTACCTTTCAAAATAACATCTGCATTAATTTCAATCGCTCTTAAAACTGCTGCAGAATCTGTAGTGAAATAGGGATTTCCTGTTCCTCCACCAAAAATTACCACTCTGCCTTTTTCTAAATGGCGTATTGCTTTTCTCCTGATGAACGGCTCTGCCATTTCATTTATTTTAATGGCCGATTGCAAACGGGTTTGAACATCTGCATCCTCCAGGGCACTTTGCAACGCCAAACCATTAATGACAGTGGCAAGCATACCCATATTATCTCCCTGCACTCTATCCATTCCCTTACTGGCTCCTGCAACGCCTCTAAAAATATTTCCTCCACCAATGACGATCGAAACTTCAATTCCCAGATCAATTACAGATTTAATTTCCTGAGCATATTCTGCTAATCGTTCAGGATCTATACCATATTGGCGATTTCCCATAAGGGCTTCCCCCGATAGTTTAAGAAGAATTCGTTTATATTGCATAAGGATTTTTATGTGAGTTGTGCAAATATAGACAATATCTTAAATTGTCAAGAATATGCCGGCAGCGAATATAATGTCTTGTTGTTTTTTGTGAAAACTTTAGGTTGAGTGGTTAAAGAAACCTTTAAAACAGAGGCTTAGGACAAAATTTCAGGAGAATGAATTGGCGGGATTTTTGCTATATTTGATTCAGAAAAAAACAAATTAATAATAAAATGATTGGATACTATATAATTGCCGGACTCATATTTATTGTAAGTATGTATGTGAGCAACAAGCTGAAGAGTAAATTTAAACAATACTCTCAGGTTCATCTTCAAAACGGGATGAGCGGTAAAGAAATTGCAGAAAAAATGTTGCGGGATAACGGGATTACAGATGTTAAGGTTATTTCAACTCCCGGGATGTTGACAGATCATTATGATCCCTCAAAAAAGACAGTCAATTTAAGTGAAGGTGTATATACTCAAAGAAATGCCGCCGCTGCTGCAGTTGCAGCCCACGAATGTGGTCATGCTGTGCAACACGCAAAAGCATACAGCTGGTTAAAAATGAGAAGTACTTTGGTGCCAATGGTAAGTGTCGCGTCTAAATTATCTCAATGGGTAATTATGGGAGGTTTGGTACTTATGGCGACCTCTGCTATTGGTGGAACAATACTTTTAGTGGGTATAATCCTTTTTGGTATGGGAACCTTGTTCAGCTTTGTAACCTTGCCTGTGGAATATGATGCCAGTAAAAGGGCCTTGGTATGGCTTGAAACTGAAAATATGTTAACTCCACGCGAACATGATGCTGCAGAGGATTCTTTGAAATGGGCTGCCCGCACCTATGTTGTTGCTGCAATAGGTTCTCTTGCAACTTTACTCTATTTCCTAAACCTTTATTTGGGAAGACGATAACTTGAGAAAACAGAAGTAAAAAGGATCGCACTGCGATCCTTTTTTGTTTATATTTTTATTTGCCGTTTAATCTGCTGGTTGAGTGAAATAAAAGTTTCTGTTCTGGAAACACCTTCTATAGCCTGAATGTCTTTATTTAATACACTCATTAAATGTTCATTGTCCTTACAAAGTATCTTTAAAAATATGGACCAGTTTCCTGTCGTATAATGACATTCTATAACCTCCGGAATTTCTTTTAACTTTTTTACAGCTTGGGGATTGCTTACGGCCTTGTCCAGGTAAACCCCCACAAAGGCCATCGTGGTATATCCCAACTTTCGCGGATTAATAATAAGTTTTGAACCTTCTATTAAGCCTGCTTTTTCCAGTTTCCTTAAACGTTGGTGAATAGCGGCACCACTTATGCCTATATTTTTAGCTATTTCCAGGATAGGTTTGCGAGCATCCTCCATCAAATAATTGAGGATAGTTTTATCGATACCATCAACACTTACCTTTTCATCAATTATTTTCATAAGATGTCAACTAAAGTTAGGATCTGTTTTAATTACCTACTTCTCCAAAAGGGTTATAACCTAAGTACTCAGTTTCTTTTTCATTAAATACGATTCCGTAATTCTCAAGTTCCTTTAGAATAGGGGTATAAACTTCTTTAGAAATGGGTATTTGGACTCCGGGAGTCGTTATTTTTTTATTGAGAATTGCCAGTGCAGCAATAGCTACTGGAAGACCTACTGTTTTTGCCATAGCAGTTTGCACCTGATCTTTGCCAATGTGAACCATCGTAGAATCAATTTGTTTTTTCATTCCATTAAGTTCGTAGCCAAACTTGTGGTACATCACGATCATATCTTTGTCATCCTCAGCAAGAGTCCATTTTTCTTCCAGGATTTTTTGCAACGCCTGTGCAGGGGTAGCGTCTTTGATTCCAATCGTTTTATTAGGATTAAAGAGATCAAGTTCCACCAGTTTATCCCACATGATATCATCCTGGTCTATTTTAAGATTATGGCGCAGTTTTAATTCTACAGTATCTGTTGGGGAATAGGGGAGAAAAGAGTTGATAAAATCCCGGTAGCTCATATTTTCAGAATCTTGCATGGTATAACTGTCATCTGTCATCCCTAACTGAACAAACATATTCCAGGCTCTGCTAAAGCCAACTCTTCTAATCGTTCCCCGATATAAGGTTAAAATATCTTCCAGCCCATAAATACTAAGATAATCAAGGGAATTCCTGTTGGCATAACCTTCAAATTTTCCGTAGCCATCTACATGTAAAAATTCTGTTCTCCTGAACAACCTGTGATAAGGAATATACTTGTATTTTCCCTCCTGAATAAATTCAGCTACGCCACCCTGGCCTGCTACCACAACGTTCCTGGGATTCCAGGTAAATTTATAATTCCATAAATTTGTATCACTTTCAGGTGCGACCAACCCTCCTGTGAATGATTCAAATAATAGCATTTTTCCTCCACTTTCGCGAATCCTGTCGATCACC
>CAZXEY010000078.1:0-15115 GCA_964639695.1 uncultured Antarcticibacterium sp.
GTCTCTTAATGCAGGCTGAATGGTACTAAGGCTGTTGGCCGTCGCAATGAACATCACCTTAGAAAGATCAAATCCCATTTCAAGGAAATTATCGTGGAATTCACTGTTTTGTTCAGGATCCAGAACCTCCAGCAATGCCGAAGAAGGATCGCCTGAATGGCCGCTTGTTAATTTATCAATCTCATCCAAAACAAAAACAGGATTACTTGTCCCGGCTTTCTTGAGACTTTGGATTATTCTTCCCGGCATTGCACCAATATAAGTTTTCCTGTGACCTCTTATTTCCGCTTCATCCCGAAGTCCACCCAAAGAAACCCGAACATATTCTCTTCCCAAAGCTTCGGCTACAGATTTCCCCAGGGAAGTTTTTCCCACTCCCGGAGGTCCATAAAGGCAAAGAATAGGTGACTTCATATCATTCCGTAATTTCAGGACTGCGAGATATTCAATAATCCTTTCCTTGACATCGTCCATTCCATAATGATCCCTGTCCAAGATTCTCTTTGCTCTTTTAAGATCAAATTTATCCTTACTGTAATCATTCCAGGGAAGATCAAGGAAAAGATCCAGATAATTTCTTTGTATGGAATACTCCGCAACCTGAGGGTTCATGCGTTGCATTTTAGAGAGCTCTTTATTAAAATGAGTGCTAACTTTCTCATCCCATTTTTTCTTCTTAGCCCTGGCGCGCATTTCTTCAATCTCATCCTCATGAGAAACACCACCTAATTCTTCCTGAATAGTTTTCATTTGCTGGTGAAGGAAATACTCTCGCTGTTGCTGGCTCATATCACTTTGCACCTTGCTTTGAATGTCATTTTTTAACTCCAGCTTCTGAAATTCAACATTCATATATTTTAAGGTCGCCAAAGCTCTTTCCTTGAGATCATTGGTTTCTAGTAATTTTTGCTTTTCCTCCACCGTAAGGTTCATATTGGAGGAAACAAAATTTATAAGGAAAGAAGGGCTCTCTATATTTTTAATAGCAAAAGAAGCTTCCGTTGGAATGTTTGGACTACCCTTTATTATTTCCAATGCAAGGTCCTTTATTGATTCTATTATCGCACTAAATTCAGCATTTTCTGCTTCAGGCCTTGCTTCAGGTACTTCCTTAATAGTTGCTGATAAATAAGGTTTTTCAGAAATAACTTCAGCAATTTTAAATCTCTTTTTGCCCTGTATAATAACAGTAGTATTACCATCGGGCATTTTAAGAACCCTTAAAATTCGGGCAACAACTCCAGTATAGTGTACATCCTTTGGTTTCGGATTTTCTATTTCCTCATCCTTTTGAGCAACTACACCAATAACCTTGTTCCCATTATTGGCATCGTTAATTAATTTTATCGAAGTATCCCTGCCAGCTGTAATTGGGATTACAACTCCGGGAAAAAGCACAGTATTTCGTAAAGGTAAGATGGGTAGTACCTCTGGGAGGTCTTCCTTATTTATTTCTTCTTCATCCTCAGGAGTCATTAATGGAATAAGCTCTGCATCTTCTTCTATTCCCTGTAATGACAAACTGTCAATATTCATTATTTTAGATTTAGCCATATTTTTATTTTAGTCAAACTGTCACAACAGTTTTTTATCTTGTTACTCATAATCCACTGTTAATTAACATATTGGATCCAAATATTAATCCGGTATTTCCCCGGTATCTTTAGTATTTCAATTCCTGTGCCATGGGTTACATAAATTTTTTTTTCTAAAACTGTAACAAATCAGTTTCACAGCTATCTTTATTGTAAAGCATAAGTTTAAACTTTTGACACTCACCATCGATTATACAGAAGAACTTGTTGCGCGTTGCCGTAAAGGAGACCAGCGTGCTCAAATAGAAATTTATAATAAGTATTATAAAGCTATGTATAATACAGCATTAAGAATAGTAAATGATTCTGCCGAAGCTGAGGATGTAATGCAGGAAGCTTTTATTAAAGCTTTTTCTAAACTCCACACCTTCGAAGGTAAATCGACTTTTGGAGCCTGGTTGAAAAGAATCACTGTAAATCTTAGCATAAACTCAATTAATAAGAAATCGAAATTTGAAGAAGTTTCTTATAACGATCAATTTAAAAATGAGGTAGATGATTCTGAAGGAATTGTTTTAAACGCTGAAGAAACGAATCTTCAGGTCCAGAAAATTTTGAGAGCTATGGCAGAATTGAAGGACAGTTACCGAATGATTTTGAACCTGCATTTAATTGAAGGTTATGATTATGATGAGATTTGTACAATTCTGGATATAAGCCCTGCAAACTGCAGAACCTCGATCTCCAGAGCAAAAGAAAGTTTAAGAGAAAAATTGATGAAAAATGAAAAATAACGAATTATTTGAATTTATTAAAAACACCGACTTCGATATTGCAGAGCCATCAGGCGGGCATCAGGCGCGGTTTTTAAATAAATTAAAGGATCAGCAAAATCCTGGTAAAAGTGGAAAGCTTAGAATGCTTTGGACTCCCCTACTGGCTATTGCAGCATGTTTCCTGGTAATTTTTATGGTAACAGAATTTGCACCCGGAGGAAATTCTATAACCAATGCAGGAGAATTGGCTAACATTTCTCCCGAAATGAAAGAAACGCAGGAATTCTATACCACTTTAATAAAGACTGAACTTGCCAAAGTAAATTCAGCAAAATCGCCAGAAACTGAGGCAGTAGTAAACGATGCTCTTGCTCAACTTGAAAAACTGGATCTGGAATATGATAAGTTAAAAAAGGATCTTGTGAAAAGTGGGCAGGATAACCGGGTGGTATTTGCAATGATCTCCAACCTGCAACAACGAATAGATGTATTAAATAACGTTTTAAACCGAATAGATAAAATTCACGAACTCAAAAACATTTCAAATGAAAACAATATTATATAATTTATTATTTATAATTACTCTTCTTCCCACAATTGCCTTTTGCAGTAACGAACCTTCCGATAAAGATTTAAAAGGAAGACATACCAAGGAGAAGAAAATTTCCAAAAAATTTAATGTCTCTGCAAATGATATATTAAATATCGATAACAGTTTTGGCAATGTAGATATTACTACCTGGGATCAAAATGTTGTGAGCATTGAGGTCTTTATAAAAACCAATGGAAATGACGAAGAAAAGGTAATTTCAAAACTGGATAATATTAGGGTAGAATTTAACCAAACTTCAAATATGGTGAGTGCTAAGACCCATTTTTCGAAAGAGAACAGCTCCTGGTGGAACAGCTTGTTTGGAAGCAATAATAATGTAAATATGGAAATCAACTATATTGTAAAGGCTCCCGCTACCAACAATGTAGAAGTAAGTAATGACTACGGAAATGTTTTTATTGACAAGCTAAAAGGTAATGCCAGGATTAGTTGTGACTACGGAAGAATTGATATTGGGGAATTACATGGGAGTAACAATAAAATATCTTTCGATTACTCCAGAAACAGTCATTTTGGCTATATTAATAAGGCAGTTATAAATGCCGATTATTCTGAGTTTACGATAGATGATGCTAAGGCAATTGAACTCAATGCCGATTATACCAACTCAAATTTTAAAAAGGTAGAAGCTTTGCAATTCTCCTGTGATTATGGAAGTTTGACTGTAGATAAGGTAAAGAGAATATTAGGTTCCGGAGATTATTTAAGTACAAGGCTTGGACAGGTTTATAATGTAGTGGAATTAGATCTTGATTATGGAAATTTAACTATAGATAAAATAATGAAAGGTGCAGGAAACGTAAAAATTTCCAGTGATTATACAGGATTAAAGATTGGATATGACAGGGAGCACCCATTTAGTTTCAATGTGAATACCAATTATGGAAGTGTTAAAGGAACAGATAACTTCCAGGTTAACAAACGAAACCAAAGTTCCAACAGCAATAGCTATTCGGGCTATTATAAAAACGAGAACGGGGGTGGAAATATCTCTATTAGTTCTAACTATGCAAGTGTTACCTTTCAGGAAAAATAATCATCAATCTAAAACTATTAAAAATGAAAAAATTAATTTTATTATTTAGCTTAAGCCTTTTAGCCACCAACGTTGCGAATGCGCAATGGTGGAGTAGCAATAACAAAGTGACCGGGAATAACAAAATGATCTCCCAAACAAGATCGGTAGGAAATTACGATGAAGTTGCTGTCTCCGGAATGATGGACGTTAAATTGGTCTCGGGAAAAGAGGGAAGAATTGATATAGAGGCAGAAAGTAATCTTATGGAATACCTGGAAACTGAAGTTGAAGGAGGGCGACTAAAAATTTCTGTTCGAAAAGGCTATAATCTTAACCCGTCAAGAAACAACCCAATAAGAATTACTGTACCGGTAGAAGAAATTAACGCCGTTGCTTTAACAGGATCTGGAAATATAAGAGGTACTGAGAGACTACGGGCACAAAACTTTAAAGTAGACCTTACAGGGTCGGGCGATATAGACCTTGATCTTGATGTACAGGACCTGGAAGGAAAACTAACAGGATCGGGCGACGTAAAATTAAACGGGAAAGTCCAGGAATTTAATGTAAGAGTTACAGGATCGGGCGATTTCCTTGCTACAGGTCTATCGGCTGAAGTTGTAGATGCATCCATTTTAGGATCGGGTGATATTGAAGTTCGGGTTACAGAAGAATTGCGGGCCAGAATTTCAGGTTCAGGAGATATAAAATATTTGGGAGATCCTAAAAAACAGGATTTTAAAACCACAGGATCAGGATCAATTTCTAAAAAATAAAATAATCATTACTAGTTAGTTAAGAACTTCGGAAGAACCTATCGTTCTTCCGAAGTTTTTTTATGACCTTTAGTTTATTTATTCACCACAAAAGTTTCTTTATCGGGTCCTATTCCCTTTAAGGTTAGCGACTTCCATTCTTTTGGAAGTACTCCATCCTTTTGTACAATTCCTTCTTCTGTTATATGAAGGCCACCAAAACCAAATAAAACCACCTGCAGCATACCTCCTGCCCCGGTTGCAAAATAAGGATTATCACTTGTGGCAGCTTCAGCTAAAGCTCCAAATGGTGGCCTTTTATTGGGTTCATAGCTTTCCTTGAATAACCTGTAAGCCTCTTTTGCATTCCCCATTCTTGCATAGATAACTGCAAAAACCGATTTTCCCATGGCAGGTCCTTCTTCGGCCAGTTTTGGCTCATAATACTTTAGATCTTTTATAATTGTCTCTCTGTCTGTTACTACATCCAGAGGATAACTCAATAAATTCACATCGGCCTGTTTAATTCGTTCTCCTTTATAACTTTTATTTTCCTTTGTAGTACCATCTTCAAATTGATGAATAATAATATTATCGGCCACTTCTTTCCATTTAGGATCGGCCACTTCATCGAGTTCCTTTGCAGCCAAAGTTGCGTATCTTAAATTTGTGATGGCAGAACCATTGGTAAAAGCATTATCATCTACATTAGCGGCAAATTCGTTAGCACCAACAACATTTTTGATAGAATAGGTGCCGTCAGGATTTTTTACACTTCGGCTCACCCAATAATCTGCTGTAGCCTTTAATGTGGGATAGCCATTTTCTTTAAGCCATTCCTTATTTTTTGTTACCCTGTAATAGTTCCAAAATGCAATAGCAACATCGGCAGTAATGTGATGTTCAAAAGTTCCCGTTAAAGCCCAGGCGGGTGTAGACTCTTCCCCGGTATCATCACTTTCCCACGGAAACATCGCACCTTTATATCCAAAATTTATGGCCTTTTGTTTTGCTTTATCCAACCTGTCTGATCGATAATTTACCAGGGATCGTGCAATATCCTGGTTAAGCATTAAAAGCGGGGGAAACATCCATAATTCAGTATCCCAAAATATATGTCCGTTATAATTTTGAGATGAAAGCCCCATAGGGGCAATACTAAGATTGGAATCCCCGCGGGAAAACGCATAGAGGTGATAAAGAGCAAGCCTTACATCAAGCTGCGTTTGCAGGTCACCTTCTATAACAATATCTCCTTCCCATAATTCCTCCCATAACTTTTTATGTTCAGAAATAAGATCATTTCGGGGGGTTAATAAGTTAAAGATGACAAACCGTTCAGACTCTGATTGTGGATCCTCAAAATCCTGAGTAGTTGCCTGCGCAGCAGTCCAGGCAAATTCACTTACTTTTCCTTTAGGAATCTTTTTTTCGAAGGATATTCTATTGTCATATTCTGATATTTTTTCATGTTTAAGTTCAGGCCGTTGATGCTCTCTGGTTGAATTAATATCATGCCAGATAAAAGTAGCAGATGTTCCCACAGTATGTTTTCCCAGCCTGCTTTTTGCCACAGTTTGTAGTATTGGCATCGTGGTTTCCAGATCCTGTAATACTCTGAAGGTGCTCATAGGCTCCAAATATTCTTCGGGAGTTAAAATTTTCCCTGTCACCTTTACATTGATATCCTGCTTTGCTTCTACTCTAAAATCTATATAACCAGCATACTGCACGTTCCTGAGTGCATATATGGTATAAGAAATATTTGCTTTATTCTTAAAATTAAAAGAGGTTTTAAAAGCCGCTTCCTTCATATCCAAAGTTTGCTTCCAATTAGAAATATTATTTTCTGTAACCTTTTCTCCATCTATTTCCATTTCCAGGTTACCAAAGTTCATCCCTAATAAAATTTTACTCACTCCTAAAGGAGATTCTTTATCGTAAACATTGTTAAGAATTATACTTCTAACTTGAAAAGGTTTGTCCTCAGGGAGTATCCCAATTCTTCCATTTGCTGCAACAATACCGGTATAGGTATCAACCTTGCCACTAGAAATGGTCCAACCGGAAGATTCGTTCTGGGACCAAGTAATAATTGGAATTAGTAATAACAGGAAAAAGAAATATTTTTTCATAAAAGAGAAATTTATCACATTAAAATCAATCTAAGCCACTTCAAAAGAGGGGGCCGGGAATTCATTTAGACTTGTGAAAGATAATAAATAACAGCTATTAAAATACTAACGTATAGCTTCTGCTTTAGGAACTCTTAACAATAACAAAACTCCGGCTATAAAGAAAATAACCAAAAAAAGGATTGAATTTCTCACACTACCGGTGAGTTGGGCAACTATTCCATACAAAACCATTCCTATAACAATTCCTATCTTTTCCGATACATCATAAAAGCTGAAATAACTTGCTGTATCTTTGGTTTCAGGAAGCATTTTTGAGTAAGTAGAGCGTGATAATGCCTGGATACCTCCCATAATTAAACCTACAGAAGCCGCTGCAATATAAAATTCGTTGGGGGTAGTAATAAAATAAGCAAAAACACAAATTCCAATCCAAAAAATATTCAGGATTATTAAAGTAGGAACATTACCTATTTTACCTGAAAGTCGTGAGGTAAGAAAGGCTCCCGCAACTGCTACTAATTGAATAAGTAAAATACTCGTAATTAAACCTGTTGTTGGATTTTGATCACCCCAGTCAAGCTCTTCAATTCCAAAATAAGTAGCAATAAGCATAATGGTTTGAACAGCCATACTGTAGGTAAAAAATGCTATCAGGTATCTTTTTAATCTCACCTGGTGTCCCAAGGATTTCCAGATAATTTTCAGCTCTTTAAACCCATTAAATAACACATTTTTAGTGATCTTTTTATAGGTCTTATTACCTTTAGGTAGGTGTAAATATGTATACTGGCTAAAACCTATCCACCATATTCCAGTTAGAACAAATGATAACCGGGTAGGATAACCTTCATTTTCAAACCCAAAATATTCGTAATTAAGGATAAGAATAAGGCATATGATTAAGAGAATTACGCTGCCAATGTATCCCATTGAATAGCCCCTAGCACTTATTTTATCCTGTTGTTCAGGAAATGCTATATCGGGTAAATAAGAATTATAGAACACTATACTTGCCCAAAAACCTACCAAGGCCAGGAAATAGCACAAAAGCCCAAACCACAGGAAATCAAGATCAAACCAAAACAAGCCAATACAGGAAATAGCTCCTAAATAGCAGAAGAACTTTAAAAATGATTTTTTATTCCCTACATAATCAGAAATACCCGAAAGCAAAGGACTTATAAAAGAAACCACAAGAAAGGCTAAAGCGGTTACATAACTAATGAGAGAATCGTTGTTAAAACCAATTCCGAAGAAGTCTACAGTATCGCTAAGTATAGTACCGCTATCATCTTTAACAATAGTTATGGCACCATAAAATATGGGAAATATTGCAGAAGCTATTACAAGACTGTAAACCGAATTTGCCCAGTCATAAAAGGCCCAGGCGTTTAATAATTTACTGCTTCCTTTGGGGAGATTATTCATTGGTTAAAAATAGAAAAAGCTGCTCAAATTGAGCAGCTTCCCTATTATTATTTTACATCTTCCTATTTAAAAGAAGTTACACCAAATTTTCTTGCCTCAGCTTTAGCTTCAGGTGCCCATTTATTAATGTTCGATATACGGGTTGAAGAAGCAGGGTGAGTACTTAAGAATTCAGGCGGAGCTTGGCCATTACTTTGAGCTGCCATTCTTTTCCAAAGTTCTGCAGCTTCTTCAGGATCATAGCCGGCTATTGCCATTAATGTCAAACCAATTCTATCTGCTTCAGTTTCGTGGCTTCTGCTAAAAGGAAGCATAACCCCTAACTGAGTTCCCAAACCATAAGCCTGAGCAATTATTTGCTGAGTTTGCTCACTTCTTCCACCGGCAGCAACACCAACTACAGCGCCACCAACTTGTTGTAACTGGGCGCTACTCATACGTTGTGCACCGTGATCTGCCAGAGCGTGAGCAACTTCGTGTGCCATAACTGCCGCAATACCTGTTTCAGTTTGAGCTACTGGTAAAATTCCAGTATAGAAAACAATTTTACCACCGGGCATTGCCCAGGCATTTACTGCTTCATCCTGCACCAGGTTAAATTCCCAGGCAAAATCATTTAAATAACCCTGATAACCATTGGCATTAAGATATCGCTCTGCAGCAGTTACAATCTTTTGGCCCACATTTTTAATCATCCTGGATTCCTGGGTGCCCGTTACTACTTTATTTTCAGAAAGAAATTGATCGTATTGAGCAAAAGCTGCCGGAAATAACTGGTCATTTGAAACGAAGTTTAAGTTTCTTTCTCCGGTGAAGGGATTTGTTTTACAACCAGCCAGAGTAAGAACCATTAAAACAACTATAAAAAAGTTACTTATTCTCATAATTTTTAGGTTTTAAGTGATAAAAGTACAAAACACAAACCGCAGAACTAAAGTGTTTATGTTCGCTTTAACATTAACAGCAATTTCAAAAACGATACCAAATTGATTTAATTTTCCATTTACCCGCAAGACAAGATTATTATTAATTACTAACTTGCACGGTTTTAAATTCTTATGACAAAGAAAAAATCTCAACCTGTACAGGTAATGCTTACCCCGAAATATATTTTATTGACAGGGAAGTTCTTGAATTTTATATCACCCTCGCTTGCAAGTAGTTTCGCAGCAAAACTTTTTCTAACTCCCTTTAAATATAAACTTCCAAAAAGGGAAAAAGAAATGGACCATAATTCCTCCCAGTTTAAAGCCAAATTACCTTCTAATAATAAAGAGATCGTTATTTATAAGTATGGCAACCCAAATGCCGGTAAAACCATTTTACTCGCGCACGGGTGGAGTGGCAGGGGAACTCAAATGGCTGTACTGGCGAAAGAATTAATTAAAAAAGGTTTTTACGTGATAAGCTTTGATGCTCCTGCCCATGGAAAGGCTCCCGGCAAATTGAGTATGATGCCCTATTTCATTGACAGCATCCAATACCTGGAAAAACAATTGGGTCCTTTTGAAGCGGCTATAGGACATTCTTTAGGAGGAATGTCTTTATTAAAAGCAGTAAATGATGGACTTTCAATTAATAAACTTGTCATTATAGGAACTGCGAACAGTGTGACTGAAATCACTAAAAAATTTGCTAAAAACCTTCAACTCAATGATAAAGTTGCAGCTAAGATGAAGACCTACTTTGATAAGAAATTTGGAGAGGATATGGATAATTATTCAGGAGCAAAATCGGCTGAAGGAGTAAATATTCCAACTCTTGTAGTTCATGATAAACATGATGTGGACGTACCTGTAAGCTCTGCTTATGAGATTACAGAAAAGTTGGAAAATGCAGAGCTTTTTGAAACCACGGGATTAGGACACCGGAAGATATTAGGAGATCCTGAGGTGATTAACAAAATCACAACGTTCATTGCGGTATAATCTTTGTAAATTTAAAAGAAAAAGAGAAAAATGAAAAAATTAATTTTAGTGCTTCTGGCTTCTGTGGCAATTAGTTGTAATACCAATGCTCAGAAAAAAGAAACTGCTTTAGCTTCAAAATATCCAGTTTCAAAATCAGAAAGTGAATGGAAAAAGATTTTATCCCCTGCTGAATATGATGTATTGAGACAAGCAGCTACGGAAAGACCTTTTTCCAGTGAACTTAATGACGTGAAGGAACCCGGTACATTTGTATGTGCGGCCTGTGGTAATGAACTTTATAAAACTGAACACAAATTTGAAAGTGGAACCGGCTGGCCAAGTTTTGACAGGGCTGTAGAAGGCGGTGTTGCGTATGGATCTGACAGTAAACTGGGCTACCAAAGAGATGAAGTTCATTGTGCAGATTGTGGTGGCCATTTGGGACATGTTTTTAATGATGGACCTCGTGAAACCACAGGAAAAAGACATTGTATTAATGGTGTAGCTATGAATTTTGTACCAGCAACTAAAGAAAAGAAATGATGAAGAAGTATAATACTGTGAAGACCGAAGCAGAATGGAAGGAGCAACTTTCCCCCGAGCAGTACAAGGTTCTTAGACAAAAAGGAACTGAAGCTCCACACACAGGAAAGTATAATCTTCATTTTGATGAAGGCGAGTATAAATGTGCGGCCTGTGATACAAAACTATTTGAAAGCGACAGTAAATTTGAAAGTGGCTGCGGCTGGCCTAGCTTCGACGAGGCAATTGATGGTAGCATAGAATATGTTCAGGATAAAACCTTTGGAATGATACGCACAGAAATCCTTTGCGCAAACTGTGGTAGTCATTTAGGTCATGTATTTGACGACGGTCCCACCGAGACCGGGCAGAGATATTGCGTAAATTCGGCAAGCATAGAATTTAAGAAATAACCTAAAACTTTAAATTATGAAAAGAATTATAGCTTTACTTTTTTGTACTGTATTTGTACTATCATCCTGTAGCGGTGATGGCGAAGTGGGTCCTCAGGGACCAGAAGGACCTCCGGGACCTCCGGGACCACTGGCCACAGTTTTTGACGTGGAAGTGGATTTTACGGCAGCTAATAATTATGAAGCCGTGATTGATTTTAACGATATGGATGTTGAAGTCTTTGAATCGGATGTTGTACTGGTTTATTTAAAAGTTGGAGAAGATGGTACCGCTGGAGGAGCTCCTGTAGAAGTTTTTAGAATGCTTCCTCAAACTTATTATATTAATGGAGAGCAACTACAGTATAACTACGATTATACTTTTTTCGACATTCTATTATTTTTAGATGGAACGGTTGATTTTGCTACTCTTGATCCAGGTCTTAAAAATGACAGAATCTTTAGGATAGCAATTGTTCCGGGTGAATTTGCATCAAATCTTGATGTTAATAATATGGATGCGGTCTTAGATGCCCTTAATATTAACGAGCAACAAATTGAGACTTCCAATTTTTAAGTGTAAAGAGCTCATATAAAACCAAGGCTTATCCATTCGGGTAAGCCTTTTTTATTATGCAGGAGTAACCATAATTATGAAAGCTTTTTCTTTAATCTATTATTCCGTAAATTCGCAGCTCTTATATAGCTAAAAACAAATTAGAAAATGAGTAAATACGACATCATAGTTTTAGGAAGTGGCCCGGGAGGTTATGTTACCGCTATACGTGCATCCCAGCTTGGTTTTAAAACCGCAATTATTGAAAAGGAAAGCCTTGGAGGCGTTTGCCTTAACTGGGGATGTATTCCTACCAAAGCACTTTTAAAAAGCGCCCAGGTATTCGAATATTTAAAACATGCCGAGGATTATGGTTTGAAACTGAAAGATGCCGATAAAGATTTTGATGCTGTAGTAAAAAGAAGCCGTGATGTGGCAAATGGAATGAGCAAAGGTGTTCAATTCCTTATGAAGAAAAATAAAATTGATGTTATTGAAGGTTATGGAAAGCTTAAAAAAGGCAACAAAGTAACCGTTACAGACAAGAGTGATAAAAGTACAGACTACGACGCAAAACATATAATTATTGCCACCGGTGCAAGATCAAGAGAATTACCAAATCTAAAACAGGATGGTAAAAGGATCATTGGGTATCGTGAAGCCATGACTTTAAAAGAGCAGCCAAAATCAATGATTGTAGTAGGATCTGGTGCTATTGGAGTGGAATTTGCCCATTTTTATAATGCCATGGGAACAGAAGTTACCGTCGTAGAATTCCTTCCAAATTTGGTTCCGTTAGAAGATGAAGATGTTTCCAAACAGTTTGAAAGAAGCTTTAAAAAAGCCGGAATTAAGGTCATGACAAATTCTTCAGTTGAAAGTGTGGATGCCTCTGGAAAAACTTTGAAAGCAAAAGTGAAAACTCCAAAAGGGGAAGAGACTCTGGAGGCAGATATCGTTCTTTCTGCTGTAGGAATTAAAACCAATATTGAAAATATTGGTCTTGAAGAATTAGGAATTAAGACCGATAGAGATAAAATTGTAGTAAATCAGTTTTACGAGACCAATGTACAGGGAGTCTATGCTATTGGAGATGTAGTTGCCGGGCCTGCTTTAGCTCACGTAGCTTCTGCGGAAGGAATCACCTGTGTAGAAAAAATTGCAGGGTTACATGTAGAACCTATCGACTACGGAAATATCCCTGGATGCACTTACGCCTCTCCTGAAATTGCCTCTGTAGGAATGACTGAAAAACAAGCTAAAGAAGCCGGTTACGAATTAAAAGTAGGTAAATTTCCATTTTCAGCTTCAGGAAAAGCAAAAGCAGCCGGAACTCCTGATGGTTTTGTAAAAGTTATTTTTGATGCAAAATATGGTGAATGGTTAGGTTGCCATATGATTGGCGCCGGTGTAACCGATATGATTGCCGAAGCTGTTCTTGGAAGAAAGCTTGAAACTACAGGGCATGAAGTTCTAAAAGCAATCCACCCGCACCCAACCATGAGCGAAGCGGTTATGGAAGCAGTTGCAGACGCCTATGGCGAGGTGATTCACCTGTAAGTTGAAATAAATTTAAATTAAAAGCTCCGGAATCCGGAGCTTTTTTATTTACAATTAATTTTTATATCGGGAGTAGATCTGTATACCAGAATCCTGTATCCCAGGCTTCGGTTTCGGTAAAACAATCATCCTTCTCTTCTGTTGAATTGTAAGATCTTTTTACGGTCTCCCCTACTTTATATTTTATTGGTTCCGTAAAAACAGGTCCATCAAAGACAAAAGTGTGAAATTCACCATTTTCTCCGCAGGGATCAATACCTGCAGGCAAATCTTCCAAAAATTTATGATCTATTATCCTTCCGCAGAAAGATTGATCGAGCAGATTTGCGTTAACACACACAGTGATAACTTTAAAACCAGCCTCTAAAATATCAAAAATCAATTCCCTGGTATCAGCTTTCCAAATTGGAAATACGGCCTTAACTCCTACTTTTTTTAATTCCGTTTCCCGATACTGACGTAGATCTTCAAGAAGGATGTCTCCAAATATACTTTGGGTAAAACCTTCCTTTTTCAAAGAGTTCAATTCCTTCTGCATTATATGATTGTAGGCCTTTAACGGAATATTCCCGTCCAACGAAATTACCTGCAGGGGTAACCCGATAGATTCCTCTTGTTTCATCAGCAGGTCTTTTCTAACCCCATGCATTGAGATGCGGTTTGTTTGAGAATTAATAGTGGTTAAAAGCTTTTCAACCTTATACTCCTTGCTGTTTTGAACAGTAAACAATGCATAAGCCGCATCTTTTCCACTGCTCCAGTTTAGGAAAGCTTTTTTCATTCTACTCGTTAAAGAAACTTTTTACAGCCAGGTCATAACTTTTTAGCCCAAATCCAACTATAACACCGGCTGCATTTGCCGATATAAAAGATTTATGCCTGAATTTTTCACGGGCGAAGGTGTTGGAGATATGAACTTCCACAACAGGAGTTTTTATAGCTTTAATTGCATCCCCTATTCCAATTGAAGTATGGGTGTAAGCGGCTGCGTTTAAAATAATTCCATCAAATTCTTTATCTGCTTTCTGAAGCTTTTCTATAATTTCACCTTCAATATTGCTTTGAAAATAAGAAAGTTCTACTGCCCTGAATTGAAATTGTAATTTTGAAAAATAATCTTCAAAACTTTCGTTGCCGTAGGTCTCAGGTTCTCTTGAACCCAGGAGATTAAGGTTGGGGCCATTAATAATTAATAACTTCATAAGCTAAAGATATTTAAATTTAATGCATAAAAAAAGCGGAAGTAGTACTTCCGCTTTTTTCTTAAAAAGAATGTTTTAAAATTTGTAGCCTAAACCTACAGTAAGAGAGTTAATTTTTGATTTAACGTCTCCGTAAACCTGAGTAAATTCGTTAGATAACCGGTTGGTCAATCCAAGAGCATAGTAAGCATCAACAAAGAAATTATTTGTTATATCATATCCTGCTCCCAATTTAATATCTAAACCAAATGCATTGATTTCCTCATCAGTATCTTCCAGCAAATAGGTAGCTTGTGGTCCAGCCTGTAAGGAAAAACCTGAATTGGGAATGTAATACTTTCCCATTACAGGAATAAATAGTACGCCTGAATCTTCAATTTGTCCATAATTGATACCAGGTTGAATGTGAAAAGCTTCAGAAACGGTAAAATCTGCGAGAGCACCAAGATAGAAACCTGGTTCGTTCATAGAAGCACTTACACCTTCAAAAGTAGATCTTACGGTGACATCAAGATATCCTGCAGTTAACCCAAAACGAGTTTGAGCGGAAACATTAGATAAGGAAATAAATAAAATTCCCAGGAATAAAAATTTTTTCATTTGATTTGATTGAATGGATTAAATAATTTTTGCCAAACATAAAATAATTATAAGATATAGAACTTATAATTTTATATTTTTATTAACAATTGTAAGGAAGAAAATCCACC
>CAZXEY010000079.1:0-14505 GCA_964639695.1 uncultured Antarcticibacterium sp.
GTGTGTTCTCGATACAATTTCTTTCGCCTGTCGGCTTAAGAAATCACTCGAACTGACGAGGGTTTTATTGCATTGTATGTTGTTCAAGTATTTGTTTACCACTTCACGTCAGTTCGAGTGTATTTTGCTGCAGCGCTAGCGGAAGGAAAAAATGTATCGAGAACAGGTTTCAACACATAACTCCCCCGTGTGTTCTCGATACAAATTTCTTCTCCCTGCCGGTCGAAAAAATTCACTCAAACTGACAGGTTTGTAGTTCCTAACTCTCACAGTTCTCGATACAAATTCTTTCGCCGGACGGCTCCAGAAATCACTCGAACTGAAGAGGGTTTTGTTCCATTGCATTTCGGGTCTGTTGTTTTTTCCTCTACACGTCAGTTCGAGTGTTTTTTGCTGTAGCGCTAGCGGAAGAGAAAAATGTATCGAGTTCTCGATACGAATTCCATCTCCCCACTGGTCGATGAAATTCTACTCGAACTGACGGGTTTGGAAGTTCTTAACCCCCTCGTGTGTTCTCGATACAAATTTTTTTTCGCTAAAATGCTCAAAAAATTCACTCGAACTGACGAGGGTTTTTTTGAACTAACAAGAGTTACCTTTTAAAAACTTTTTTTGCCAGATTTGGCAAGTCATCAGACTTACCTGCAATTAAAGCTTCTTTCTTCGCTCTGGACCATTTTTTAATTTGTTTCTCTTTGGATATGGCAAAAAATATATCTGTGAATTCTGTATAAAAAACCAATTCTACCGGCAGTCTTTTTGCAGTATAACTTTCGGGATGCTTTGCCGATTTATGTTCAAATATGCGCTTTTGAAGATTTGCTGTGACTCCCGTGTAATAGGAGTTGTCGGCACATTTTAGAATATATACATAGCTGTGTTTCATTATATTAAGATATAAAATTGATAATTAACTCGTAGCGTCAGTTCGAGTGTTTTTGGCTGTAGCGAGTTCTCGATACAACTTTTATTCCCTCCCGGTCATAAAAGTCACTCGAACTGACGGGAAGGAAAAAATGGATTGAGTTCTCGATACTAATTCCATCTCCCCATTGGTCGATGAAATTCTACTCGAACTGACGGGAAAATTCAAAACTCAAGACGTCAGTTCGAGTGTTTTTTGTTGAAGCGATAGCGAAAGCAAAAAATGTATCGAGAACAGGTTAAGAGCAAAGAACTCCCTCGGTTCTCGATACAAATTTTTCTCGCTGAAACGCTCCAAAAATTCACTCGAACTGACGAGGGTTTTCTTTCACTGCACGTCAGTTCGAGTGTTTTTACTGTAGCGATAGCGCAAGTAAAAATGTATCGAGAACTCGATACAATTTCTTATCGCCTGTCGGCTCTAAGAAATCACTCGACCTGACGGGGGTTTTCTTCCAAGAATCGTCAGTTCGAGTGTTTTTTACTGAAGCGGGAGCGGAAGGAAAAAATGTATCGAGTTCTCGATACAATTTCTTATCGCTCGGCGGCTCAAGAAATCACTCGACCTGACGAGGGTTTTCATTCAATGTAGGTAATTTCATTGTTTTTTCCTCTACACGTCAGTTCGAGTGTTTTTTACTGTAGCGATAGCGCAAGGAAAAAATGTATCGAGAACAGGTTGAAACTTCCAACTCCCTCGTGGGTTCTCGATACAAATTTTTATCGCTGAAACGCTCCAAAAATTCACTCGAACTGACGAGGGTTTTATTGCGCTACACGTCAGTTCGAGTGTTTTCTTTTGGAACGACAGTGAAAAAAGGAAATGTATCGAGAACAGGTTAAAAGTTCCAACTTCCTCTGGTCTGGATACAATTTTTTTTCACCTGGCGGCTCTAAGAAATCACTCGACCTGACGGGAAATATAAAACCTATAAACATTTTATTCCTATTTTTCTCCCGCTCATTGTAAAAGTTCCTTCACTCATTACTTTTTCATTTCAGTCATTCTCCTCCCTCTATACATTTGTTTTAAGAATTAATAGTAATCTTTCAAATTAAACAAATGAAAAAAGAATTGGTTGTTTTAAGGATTTTTGCATTAGTAGCAGTAGTAGGAATCATCTTTTTAACCGGAGTAAGTTTTAGCACCCATCAAAATCAGAAATTTGGAGAAATTGATGTCCAGCGCATCAATATTGTAGAACCGGATGGAACAGTGAAAATGATCATTACCAATGTAGACCGTTTTCCAAATGGTGAAAGTAAGATCAACAACAGAAACACCAATGCCAGAAGAAAGAAAAGATCGGGAATGTTATTTTTCAATGAGGATGGGATAGAAAGTGGAGGTTTTATATATGACGGTCAAAAAAATGAAAACGGCCACAGTGCAGGCCTCTCCCTCACCTATGACCAGTATGATGGAGACCAGGTAATGCAATTGCTTACCACAGATCATAAAAAGGGAGACCAGAGAATTGTTTCCAGCAGCCTTGTATTTAATGATCGTCCGGCTGGGGAATCTCAGCAAAAAACAGGGGAAATTATGAAGGAACTGGAGGAGCTTAAGAAAAAAGATCCGGCAGCAGCACAGGAAAAATATAAAGAATATGAGGCACAAGGTCATATTGGTGGTGCCCCAAGAGTAATGCTGGGAAAAACCCGAAGTGAGAATAATGGCCTTTTCCTTTTTGATGACCAGGGCAGGCCCAAAGCAATGTTCTATGTAGACAAAAATAACCAGGCAAAACTGGATTTCTTTAATGATGAAGGCAAGATTCAAGCTTCATTTCCAAATTAGAACTAAAGAAATTTACCAAATAGCCCTTATTATTTTAAAGGGCTATTTTTACTCTTTTATTAAAAGTACTTTATGAAGCATTACTTTAAGGATCTCTATCTAAATTCCTGGTTTCTGGGATTCATCTTTTTCTTTGCTTACGCGCAGTCAATTCAAACGCGCGTTCTGGTTCGCGATCAGATCAATATTTACACTTTTACTCCTGATGGAGCTGTCTTTAATTTTTTTACAGCTTGTCTTCTCTTTCTTATAATTGGTATCATGCTTTATTGGTTAAAACCGGAAAATCAAAAAATTCCTATTACCAGAATCATTAAAATTTTTGGTGTTTCTTTATTGTTGTACCTGTTTATAACCAACGTGTTGGGTTTTTTAGTAGCGTTTTCCTTTGGCAATTTGGAAAGAAACTTTAATCCTGAAACTTTAATTAAGAATAATGTAAATACCGGTCTGGATGCTATAATTTATGGAGGGTTCTTCCTGGCAAATTATCTTTACTTTAGAAATAAGATTTACAACCGCAGAGTGGCCGCATATTCCCAGGCACTTTTTAACAGTAAAATTGAAAGGCTAAAGGCACAATTGAATCCGCACTTTCTGTTTAATAATTTAAATGTTTTGGATCAACTTATTGAGGAGGATAAAGAAAAGGCCTCCGGATTTTTAAATGACTTTGCTGATCTTTACAGGTATGTCTTACATGCCTCAGAAAAGAAATTAGTGCCTCTTGAAGAAGAACTGACTTTTATAAGGCGCTATTTTAACCTGCTTCGCCAAAAGTATGGAGAAGCTTTTAAATTGGAGATACGGCAGAAAAATTCTAATGGTGGCTTAATACCACCGCTTAGTCTTCAGTTGCTACTGGAAAATGCTGTAGAACACAATGCCGGCAGTGAGGAAGATCCTGTATATATTCAAATTGATATTGATAAAAAAGTATATGTTTCCAATACTATAAAAGCTAAAGCCTTTTCAAAAAAAACGGGAGGCCGGGCTTTGAAAAATCTTGGAAAGCAATATGAGCTGCTTTCAAAAGAGACAATATGCATAGAAAATGATCAATTAAAATTCGTAGTAAGCTTACCCATAATTATAAATCAAGATTAGTGATTAAAGTTGTTATTATAGAAGATGAAGCTCCTGCCCGTAGAAAACTTATGCGCTTTTTACAGGACCTGGAAGAGCCCGTGGAAGTGATAAAAGAATTCATAAGTGTTGAAGAGTCTATCCGGTTTTTTAATCAATCACAGGATATAGACCTTGTTTTATCTGATATCGAATTGCAGGACGGCAATGCTTTTAATATTTTTTCTGAAATTAAATTAAGTTGCCCTGTTATTTTTACCACGGCATACGATCAATTTTACATTCATGCCTTTGAGACCAATGGTATCGATTATCTGCTAAAACCCTTTTCCTTTGAGCGATTTCAAAAAGCCTGGAGTAAGTTTTTATTACTAAGAGGTAATTTAGCTGAAAGTTCAGTTTTAATAAATAAAATTGAAGCACTCATGGCGCTTCAAAAAGCAGAAATTAAAGATTACAAGCAGCGTTTCACTGTCTCCTCCGGACGAAAATTGTATTTTATAAATATTGAGGACATTCTGTACTTTGCTGCTGAAGACGGAGTGGTATTAGCCATAGATTACCACCAGAAAAAACATATCCTGTCATTTTCTACTTTAAAGGAAATCGAAGCCCTAATTGATCCGGTTCAGTTTTTCAGGATCAACAGAAGTCATATCATAAACAAAGATTTCATAGAACGTATGGAAAGATATTCAAAAAGCACATTGGCTATAAAAATAAAAGGTATAGACCGGCATCTGGTAACCAGTAAAAATGCTACACCTTCCTTCAGGCAATGGGTCGAACTTTAAAAAATTAAAACCAAAGGAGTGAAATATTCAAACTTCTACTGGCAGCATGGATACAGGGCATTTTCGGTAAGCCCTTCTGAAATTGATTGAGTCATTGCCTATATCGCCAACTAGTATGAGCATTATGGGTAGAAAACATTTCAGGAGGAATATCGGGATTATTTGGAAAAATACAAGGTCGAATATAATGAGAAGTATGGATGGGAGTAATATCCTAACGTGAAGATATATTTCGCCCCTTTGGGGCTTCTTCATAGTACTCTTCTTAATTCATACCGCTTCCCGGAATGATGATATTTTTCGCCCCTTCAGGGCTTTTTTTGGTCCTCTCTTTTGCATCCCGCTTCACGGTATGTTATCACATTACACCTCTTCCAGAAGTATATTATTCTCCTTTTTTATTCATCGCCAAACCTGAGGAATAAAAGGATTTTATGGAATAAGAACCTTTTTTGGGTTCATCCATATTAAGAGAATTTTCAGCAATGGAATGCAAATTCCCTACAAATCCACTTGTATTATATGATCAAATCTTTTAAGATCTATTAAAAGATTATCAGGATCAATACCCGCAAAAATCGGTTTTTGGAGTAAGTTCAACTTTATGGTTTGCTTACCAGAACGAAGCTGGTGCCATTGCAGGTAAAGCGGTTTCTGTAAATCCATTTTCCCATCTCTTGTATCATAAATTCCAATTTGAACCCAGTCATTCATAGGAACATTTGTTTCTATTCCTAATGAATCTAACGTAAATTTCCTTGCGTGTACATCCAGGGCCACATCCCAGGTACCCGTCGCAGTTTTTTTGGCTTCAGATTTTTCGGTTTTCAGGTCCCAGAAAGTATTAGTGGCAAACAGATCATGCAACAAATATTGTAATGAGTCCGGAGTTACAACTTGTAATTCCCTGTAAAGGTCCGATGGGACCGGTCTTTCAGAATTAACTGTGCTGTATTTCCTGAAAAAGCTTAGCAATCCAAGCCTAACTTTTTCTTTACCAATGTATTCCCTCAAGGCATTTAAGGCTAAAGGTCCTTTCCGGTAAATGAGGCTCGTTTGTGCGGCTTCCAGAAGTGGATCAGCTGCTCTTTCCTGTGGACTAAAATAATCATCCCTGGCCATGTTTAAGAATGTGAGAAAAGACTCTTTTCCTTGTGCCTCCTCTATAATTTCAAAAGCAGCATACCAGGACAACGATTCTGTAATCAATGCCGCTCCTTTAACTGGTGACGGTGAAACCTGTGATCCCCACCATTGATGCGCCACCTCATGTGCAACGGTTGCAAATACGATGTCGATTCCTTTTGGATCTTCCCCGGGCTTAAGCAGTGCAAATCCTTCCCGGTAAAAAATATTTGTTGGATAGGCGAACAATCCTTTGTTGTACCCCGGCACTTCTACAAATCTTATCACACTATGTGGATATTTTCCCAATTCCCGGTTGAGGTAGTTCAAGGAGGCCTGCACCCCTTTTCCCATTCGATCGAGATTGTTTGTATGCTCCGGATGGTGTAGAATGTGGATATCAACTACCTGTCCACAATCAGATTTCCATTGTTCATCATATACTTTATAATCTGAAGAAAAGAATCCCGACTTATGGTTGACTGGATTATCTGTTGCATACTGAAAATAACTCCGACCGCCCTCTGCCCAGCTTTTCAATAATTTACCGGGTGCCACTGCTGTCTGGCCTTTATCTGTACTAATCACCACCTCATAGTCTACCCGTTGCTGGGGGTAAAATTCAATTTCTGACTCAAGAAAGGTTTTGGATTTAAGACCTTGTGCTTTCCGATCATTTGTACCAAAAATTTGTCTGCTGTTGAGGTATCCAATAACCGGCAACCAGGAATCATCGAAGTATGTGCCATTATTCACCACCATTGAACTCAATCCATTATTGGGAAATCCCTTCGGATTATAATTGATATGAAATTCAAGCTGAAGGGAATCTCCAGGAAATATCGGTTTTTCCAGAATATACATCCTGAAGTCATGTTTCTCGTCATCCTGTTGTGATCTTACAGGTTGGCTCCAGCTGAGTTTATGATGGTCTACTCCGGGTGAGGTGGAAAGGAAGAGTGTATCAATCCTCGTCCCTGTCTTATTTACCAAAAAGTAACTGCCCTTAATTTCCGCTGAACCCTCTTCAGGAAAAATCTCTACCTGAAGCTTTAGAATGGTTGGGCTTGGCTGCGGGCTTTTACTATATTTTTCATAGTGTTTTTCATAACCGGCTTTCCAATCGAGCGTTTCAACAAAAGCTGATTCGGGATAGAGCATGTGAGTACTATAGAAGATGAAGCTCCCCAAGATGAGGATAAGCAAGAAAGAAATTCCGGCAACTGTTTTCATCCTGAAATTACTTTGTCTAATAGAATTTTTAAATTTTTTGAGATAATCTTTTTCTATTCCTCTGGGCCACAACTGCACAGTTACAACCACCAATAATAAAGCCCAGGCTCCCCAAAACATTTTATAATAAAGCCAGGGTTGGAGGAATGGATTCAGCCCTCTTAGGTCCGAATAGGTCCATCCTGGATCGGAATTGTACAGCAACAATCCGGATTCAATCCCGAATTCCGGACCGAAAATCGGGAGAAGGTACAAAAGGACCGCTATGAGATGGGCTAAATACTTTTGATTTAAAATGACGTGCAGGGCAAAAGCGAGCACTGCAAGCAGGATATAATCCACCAGCCGGAATCCAAACAAGATCTTCAGGTAAACCGGGATTTGAAAATCATAATAACCCAACGTTATTTGGAGTAAAATTCCCGACATCATTAAAAAGAATTGCGTCAAGATCAACGCCAGGATCATTCCTGTAAACTTTCCTGCAAAAGAAATCCATGCAGGCACCGGTGATGAATCTATGATATCATTAACCCTGTCTTCTCGTTCACGCCACACAAGTTCTCCTGTAAAATAAATGATCAATAACGGAATGATAAACCAGATACCATGATCCTTTACATTTTCCAAAGTCCCTAGTAAATGCCCGGTTACCGGCAATTCCGGAATGCCGTAATAATCTGTAAACCACATCGACCCTGTTAACAGGACAAACAGGATCATACAGGCCAATGCAATCCATCCCCAACTCAATGCAATTAGTTTAAAGGAATCTTTTGTAATTGTAAATATTTGTAGTAATCGGGTGCCAAAATCAAAACTCTTTGAGGCCTGCGGAATGTCCACTTCCACAGCCGGAGAAATTTTATTGTTTTCAATCCCGAAGCGGTAAACTTCTTTGCGCTTCTTCCCGGCTTTTTTAACCTTAGTTAGTACAGCTGATGTATTAAATCCTAAATAAGTAATTAGCAATATTCCTGCAGAGAGTACAAACCAAAGAATTCTGTTCAAAAGTATTAAAACCTCCATCCCTGGTAAAAGGGTATTTTTTTGGCTTACAGACCAGGCTTTTTTAAGTTCCTGAATAAATGTAATTCCCAAAGGATCTGTAAAGTTAGCCAGTGTCCAGTTCCCTTGCAGTGAGCCTATCACCTGCCAGCTGGCTATCACTATAATACCCGTGATAACCGCAATTAAATAACTAAGCATTCCTCTTCGGTATAAAACTGCTACAGAAAACATAAATGCCACCACAAAAAAGGTATTTGGCAAAAGCAGCAAAAAATATGTGCTGAGGTAAGTACTAAAATTTACAGGCCCTAACAGCTCCGCTTCCTCCAAAGGAAAAATTTCAGCAGCGAGAACGCCTATAGGAATGGCCATTATTATTATTGCACCTAAAGCAAAGGCGGCAAGAAACCGGCCACCGAGGTACACCTGCTTTGAAATGGGAGAACTGTAAAGCAAGGGATGCATTCTGGTTTCAAGATCTCTTGAGGCAGCATTGCCTGCAAAGGGAGCCAGAGTAAGCAATCCAAGAAAGAAAAAGGATAGCAGCGAAACCCTGGCGATGGTGTAGGGGGCATTTAAAAAATAACCTCCGGCCAGGGGCTCATCTACAAAAAACGTTGCTGCCATAAGGTAACTAAGGACCAGCAGAAGCAGAAAGTAAAACCATGTTGAGTTACTGCAAGACTGGTATATCAATTCATATCTAAGTGTTTCCCGAAATTTCATTTTGCATTACTTTGGATTTCTTGTGAACCATTAGTTTTGTTGTGCTGCACGATCGTGTTAAAGTACACATCTTCCAGATCGGGAGTTACCGGCTCAAAATCACTTCCGGGGGAGGTTTCACTAAATATATGAACTACTGTACGACCACCTAGGAGCTTGGTGGAAATAACCATTTGTTCCTGTTCCAGCTTTTGTAAGGCATCCCTGCTAATCACTCGCCTCCATACTTTTTCTTTTAAGTTCTCA
The DNA here is from genome assembly GCA_964639695.1 of uncultured Antarcticibacterium sp. GTDB lineage: Bacteria > Bacteroidota > Bacteroidia > Flavobacteriales > Flavobacteriaceae > Gillisia. Next base: position 8,947 of record CAZXEY010000079.1, read on the forward strand.
ATAGCTTTATTAGGTTCAGTTTCCAACAAAATTTGACCTTTGTTGATTATAGCCATATTTGTACACAGTTCTGTTACATCCTCAACGATATGTGTAGAAAGGATCACAACGCTGTTCTCGCCCATTTCACTCAGTAAATTCAGAAATCTTACCCGCTCGGCGGGATCCAGGCCCGCTGTGGGTTCATCTACAATGATCAATTTAGGATTACCCAGCATAGCGATGGCCACTCCAAAACGTTGCCGCATTCCTCCAGAGAAACCGCCCAGCTTTTGACGGCGTACATCCCATAAGTTGGTTTGTTTTAGAAGTGCCTCTACCACTTCTCTCCTGGAACTCTTTCCTTGTATACCCTTCATTATTGCGAAATAATTTAGCAATTCTTCAGCTTTGGCATTAGGATGAAGTCCGAAGTCCTGTGGCAGGTATCCCAGGGTTTTCTGAAGCTCCTCTTTCTGGTTTAATACGTCAATGCTTCCGAAGAAAATAGTCCCTTCATCTGGTTCCTGTAATGTTGCAAGAGTTCGCATTAGTGATGATTTCCCTGCTCCATTTGGGCCCAGCAAACCATACATCCCGGGTGGAATAGAAAGGGAAATATTGTTAAGCGCTTTTACAGGATTGGCAGACCGTCCGTTAGAATAAGATTTTGAAAGGTTCTTTATTCGCAGGTTGTTTTCGTTATTCAGATCAGGATTTTCCATATCCATATTTTACTTTTTTAATGGTGGGAGTGAAAAATTCCCAGTCTTGTAAGATAAATGTATAAGTAAATCTTACTACAGAAAAAAACGATATACGAAGTTGCCAATGAATCGACTAATGAGCAGAATCAGCTTGTTTTGGGGCAATTGGTAGATTCAAAGATTGGTTGGCAGATTGAGAATTAAATTAATGCCGGAAAAAAATATCTTTGCTCATATGATAAACATAAAAAAGTTAATAGCCCTTGTACACATCCTCCCCTGGACATATGCCGCTATTATGTTTTCGTGGGAATATTTGATAGAGAATCAACCCGTTAATCCAAGAGCTCTTTTGATTGGACTTTATGTTTTTTATTTTCATTTGTTCATATTTCAGAAATACTTCAATAAAAAGAAGTACACACGCTATTTCATATTCTTTGTAGCAATTTTGCTTACAGGAAAGATTCCTTATCTGTTATTCCTTTGGTTGCAAAAAGGAATAGGTGATTTGTCGATGTCTTATTTGTTAACCAATTCCTATTGGAGAGACGCCACTTTTTTCCTATTTAATAGTATTATTATAGCCGTTATTGGAAGATTAATTGTGAATTCAATAAAAAAAGGGGAACTGGAAAAACAGGCCATACATACCGAACTCGTTTATCTTAAATCCCAGATCAATCCTCATTTTTTATTTAATACACTAAACAATATTCATACTTTGGTTTACATGCAGGCTGCAGAAGCCCCGGAGGCAGTAATGCGTCTTTCATCTTTGATGCGCTATATGATCTATGAGTCTAACGCTACTACAGTACCTCTTAAAGTAGAAATTGATTACCTGCAGGATTATATTAGCCTTCAGCAGCTTCGGTACGAATCATCACCAGTTGTAGACTTCAAGGTAGAAGGAGATGTTGAGGCTTGTAATGTTGCACCGCTGTTGTTAATACACATTCTGGAAAATGCTTATAAACATAGCCCCGCCACATTAGCACCAGGTTCTATAAAGGTTAAGCTTACATTTAAAGAAAACTTACTGGTGGCATCTTTTCAGAATCCAATTGGAAATAAAAGTTTTAACTTATTCCAGGAACCCGGGGGTATTGGTTTAAAGAATGTGCAAAAACGCCTGCAATTACTTTACCCTAATCAACATAGCCTGGAGCTCAACCAAACTGATAAAATTTTTACAACTGAATTAAAGATTCGTGATCTTCAGAAAAAAAATTAATGAGGAAAAAATTAACCTGCTATATAATCGATGACGAGCACCTGGCTCGGCAAATACTGGAGAATTATCTGGCTAAAGTTTCTTTTCTGGAGCTGAAAGGGAGTTTTGGAGGTGCGCTGGATGCAGCTTCACGAATAGACGAAGACAGGCCCGATCTGCTGTTTTTGGATATTAACATGCCCGATCTTGACGGACTGAGTTTCATTCCTATGCTCAACCCAAAACCGATAATTATTTTAACAACTGCCTATAGTGAATTTGCTGTCAAGGCATACGATCTGGATGTAAAAGATTACCTGTTAAAACCAATTTCCTTTGAAAGGTTTTATAAAGGGGTATTACGCATTTACCAGGAGGTAAACCCTCAGCAACCTGAAAGTGTAGAACAAAAAGAAAAACCTGAAAACGAGCAGGAATATATTTTTGTAAAAGAAGGTTTTAATATCAAAAAGTTAGCAGTAGATGATATTTTGTTTATAGAAGGAATGAAAGATTACCTGCGCATCTATACTGTTAAAGACAAGGTTATGACGCTGCTTAGCTTTGCAAAATTAGAAGAACTACTACCGCCCAAAAAATTTTCAAGGGTTCATCGAAGTTTTATGGTGGCTTTAGATAAAATTGATCACGTAGAAAAAAACAGGATTAAAATAGCGGATAAAATTATTCCTGTGGGAAATATTTATGCCGCTGTTTTTTTTAGTATGTGGAAGAATTACCGGGAATAGGAATCTAAACCTGATAAGTTCTCTGAAGAGAGGTAAAATTTCCCCTTCCGGCAAAACTCAAATATTTTTCCGATACCTTAAAACCCATGAATATATAAAAAAGCCCGTATGATGCCACAAAAATTTAAATTTTAGAATATTCCTGCTTTTGTGGATATTTACAACATGAACCTCTCCCGTTGGATTGAAACCGGTTTCAGGAAAGTGATTCCCGCGCCCTTTACTTTGGCCGTATTGCTAACCTTGCTTACTTTGCTCCTTGCCCTCCTGTTTACTGACAGTGAGGAGGGAAATCACGTTATTAATGTACTGGATTACTGGCAAACGGGAATGTGGGACCCTGCCCTGCTGGTGTTTGCAGTACAAATGATGCTTATCCTGGTGCTGGGGCACGTCCTGGTACTAAGTAAACCAATGGCCTGGCTCACTGCAAAGCTTACGTCGGGAATTTCCGGAAATACCAGTGCGGTGGTCATTATTTCAATTTCCACGATGCTGGTGGCATTTTTTAACTGGGGCCTGGGACTCATTTTTGGTGCCATCATGGCCCGAAAGACTGCTGAAGCCGCAGCGCTTCGAAATTTCAAGATCAACTATCCCTTAATTGGAGCTGCGGGATATGTAGGATTAATGGTTTGGCATGGCGGCCTAAGCGGAAGTGCTCCTCTAAAAGCTGCAGAACCCGGTCACCTGGCCAGTCTTTTTCCCGCTTCTGCAGGAAATGAATTTCTCGCTGCCCTGCCCGATTTTATCCCAACCGAAATTACGATCTTCTCCTTTTGGAACCTGATATTATTCGGATGCCTGCTGGTGTTGGTACCGCTGGTGCTATTTTTTGTTGCAAAAGTTACTCCGGTGGAACACGTTAATTTTCTGGAGGAAAAGAAAAAAAAATCCACTAAACTCATTTCCGGAGCTGAACGCCTGGATCATTCCCGCTTTCTCGGAATCCTTTTCGGGATTCTCCTGTTTGCCGCATTTTTTGCCAGCTACTACGAAAATTTTCTCCTGGGCAATCTAACGCCTAATATGCTTAATTTCCTAATGTTGTGCCTGTGTATTCTCCTTCACCGGTCATTTGCGAGCTTTCTAAAAGCATTGGATGAAGCCATCACGGGAGCGGCGGCTATTCTTATTCAGTTTCCGCTTTACTTCGGAATTATGGGAGTTATGAGTGAAACAGGAATGGTTGGAAATATCGCGTCATTTTTTACCAGTATTGCCACAGCCGAAAGCTTGCCGGTATTTTCCTTTTTTAGTGCCGGGCTGGTAAATATCTTCGTTCCCAGTGGCGGCGGACAATGGGCTATACAAGGCCCTATAGTTCTGGAAAGTGCCATGAACCTGGGGTTACCTTTAAACAAAGCCATTATGGCATTTGCCTATGGAGATCAAATTACCAATATGCTGCAGCCGTTCTGGGCCCTGCCATTGCTCGCGATTACCAGGCTTAAGGCAAGAGAGATCCTGCCTTATACCCTTCTGCTAATGCTGGTAGGAACGATTGTGTTTATCACCGGACTATTGTTGTTTTAAATGGATTTTGTTGCCTCTTTTAATACTTCGGAAGAAAATTTCTTTTGAGACTTAAGTGTAACAGAAGAAACTTCTCCATTATATTAATCCGGCGGGAAGTTCAAAAAATTTAAGTCAGCTAAAAATCCAATCTACTTCTCCCCTTTTGCCTTTACAACCCCCACCATACTATCGGCAGTTCCGTAATAGAGGTACCAGGCATCCTGAAAATACACCAGCCCCTCAATAAAAGTAGTACCGTCCTTATACTGCCCCGATTTTTCAAAAGGAAGTTCGGGTTTAATAAAAGGTTTGTCTGCCCGGTCCAGGATCTTCCACGGCTCTTCAGCATCAAAGAGCGCCTGCCCCCCGGTATACATCCTGTTCGGAAGATTTGCAGCACCAATGTTTTGAGAATTTCCGGCATTATACATCACCACAATCCCATCTTTCGTCAATACCGGCGGCGGACCGGCTTCTACCAGCCAGGAATCGAAATAGCCGGGCCTGGGGCTTAACACCGGCGCCAGGTTACCTTCATAATCCTCTACTGGTTCCCAGTTGATCAAATCTTTGGAACTTGCCAGCCAAATGTGAGGTACTCCAAAGTACATCCAGTATTTCCCGTTGATCTTCGCTGCCACCAGCTTCCCATCCTTCAGCTCAGTAACAATAGCTCCTGACTTGGTTTCGCGATTGTGATATTTTCCTGCTTTCCACTCCTCGAAAATGGGCCCGTGCTTTTCCCAGTTTCGCAGATCTTTGGAAGTTGCTATTGCCAGCCGGGGGATCTTTCGGTTCCACTGGGTGTAGGTGAGCACATAGGTACCATCTTCAGTTTCTACGATCCTGGGATCTTCAGTCCCTCCCGTCCATTCGAATTCCTTCTGGCTGTCTTCGTCGGGATAAAAAACCGGTGTTGCTTCCCTCACATAATCCTTTCCGTCTTTGGAAACTGCCATTCCTATCCTGGAAGTGTGTCCTCCTATTTCCTTTTCTCCCAGCTTCTCCTCTGCCCTGTAAAGCACAATGATCTTATTGTCCTTTATTACTGCTGCCGGATTAAAAGTTGCCATAGATTGCCATTTGATAATTTCACCGGTCATAGGGTCTTTAAATTTGGTGATGCTGTCACTCTGGATTATAGGTTTAGGATCTTCAAACCTTTCAAAAGGACCCAGCATCCAATCCTTCGGCATATTTGAAGTAGCAGGTTTATCCTGGGATACCGCGGGAAATGAAAAAAGCGCAAGAATTATTAAAAGTGAGAATGTTCTGAATGTTGATGAAATGTTTAGCATAACGAATTGATTTCCTCTAAGGTAAACATAATCCCGTGTTTTCCGTTTTCCGTTTTCCGTTTTCCGTTTTCCGTTTTCCGTTTTCCGTTTTC
>CAZXEY010000080.1:0-6852 GCA_964639695.1 uncultured Antarcticibacterium sp.
CATTATCTCCGCTTTCTAAAGAAGTTTTTACTTCTTCCATGAATGTTTCTACAGTAGCTTGAACATCACCTTTTTCCATTCCTAATTTTTCAGAAATTTTGGCTACGATATCTGCTTTCGTCATTTTCGTACAATTTTTTATTTTACAATAGGGGTTGTTATTTTCAAGGGGGCAAATATATGAATTAAATCTCCAATATTTCAATCCTAATTCATTAAATAGTAACCAAATAAAGATTTATACTTGCAATCAAACATCTTCACCCATGCAATTCTCTAACAGGCTGATAAGTTGGTATTTAAAAAATAAAAGAGATCTTCCATGGCGAAATATAAAAGATCCTTACCGCATCTGGTTGAGTGAAATAATTCTTCAGCAAACGCGGGTAGCGCAGGGAATGCCGTACTATTTTAAATTTCTGAAAGAATTTCCCACTGTTTTTGACCTTGCCAATGCTTCTTTGGAAAAAGTTCTTAAGAACTGGCAGGGATTAGGCTACTATTCCCGTGCGCGTAACTTGCACGAAACCGCTATTTATATTGCACAAAACCTTAAAGGCAATTTTCCCGGCAGCTATTCTGGATTAAAAAAATTAAAAGGAATAGGAGAATATACGGCTTGTGCTATTGCTTCTACCTGTTTTGACGAACCTGTAGCGGTAGTGGATGGTAATGTTTACAGAGCTCTTTCACGCTATTTTGGAATAGATACACCCATTAACTCCACAGCAGGGACAAAGGAATTCAAAGAGTTGGCGAATGAGTTACTGGATCCTTCTGCTGCAGGAATCTTTAACCAGGCTATGATGGAATTTGGTGCAATTCAATGCAAACCTCAAAATCCTGAATGTTCCAGTTGTCCTTTTTCAGATAGTTGTGCAGCATTAAAAGACGGCAGGGTAAAGGAACTTCCTGTTAAGCTGAAAAAACTGAAAGTGAAAAAGAAATATTTTAATTACTTAGTTTTTTTATCTGAAGAAAACACTACCATTTTTGAAAAGAGAAAAGGGAAAGGTATTTGGGAAGGTTTATACCAGTTCCCACTTATAGAGACTAGTGTTCCGGTTTCGGCTAAAGAATTAGTCAAAGAAACATCTTTTTTAAACGCTATTCGGGATGAAGAAGTAAAATTAAGTCTTTATAATGAAGAGGAGGTTGTTCACAAATTATCCCATCAACATATCTACACTAAATTCTGGATTGTTGAAAAAAAGGCGCTGCCAGAGGAATCTGTTTCTATTGCTAAATTGAAGGAATACCCTGTTCCGGTTTTAATTGCCAATTTCTTAAATGATTATGATTGGTAAAAAGAGATTTAGAATTTTTCTACTGAACTTATGGAGGAGTAAGAATTTTAATTTAATTTTAAAATGGAAATCAATCATATTGCTGTAATTTAGCACATTAAATTAAAATTATGACAGGAACACTTAATAAGGTAATGTTGATAGGGCATACAGGAGATGATGTAAAAATGCATTACTTTGAAGGTGGTGGATCAGTGGGTCGTTTTCCACTGGCGACAAATGAGGTGTACACAAACAAATCGTCTGGACAGCGTGTTGAGAATACAGAATGGCATAATATTGTCGTAAGAAATAAAGCTGCAGAAATTTGCGAGAAGTATTTAAAAAAAGGGGACAAGGTTTATGTGGAAGGTCGTCTTAAAACCCGAAAGTGGACCGATGATAAAGGTGTAGAAAGATACTCTGTAGAAATTCAATGTACAGATTTTACATTTTTGACACCCAAAGAATCCTCCTCGGGTGGTAATTCACAAAATACAGGACAAACCTCCCGACAATCTCCATCAAAAAATGATACTTTTGCAAGTCAGTCTTTAGGTCACGAAGAAGAAGATGATTTGCCGTTTTAAGTTTAACTAAAAGTAAAGCTATTGGATCCGGATCCTCCCAGTTTAATTTCCCTCTTTTTTATAATTGATTATTCACAGATCTTCAGCATAATTATGCTGTTTGTTCTGTTAATTTGTTCTGCCCTAATTTCGGGCGCTGAAGTGGCTTTCTTTTCACTTACTCCTGCTAATTTTATAACTGAAGAAGGGAAGAGAACCAATGCCCAAAAAATTGTAATACGTTTACTGGAGAAGCCTAAGAAACTTCTTGCTACTATTCTTGTAGCAAATAATACTATTAATATTGCTATAGTTATTTTGTTTGATGCCTTAACCGATGAATTTTTCGGAAGGATCAATACTGAGTTCTTTGGTATAGATTTTAAATTTTTAGTGGAAGTTGGAATAATCACCTTTCTTATTCTATTATTTGGGGAAATTCTTCCGAAGGTATATGCCAGCAGGAATAATGTGAAATTCTCCAATATCATGGCCTATCCCATGAATGTTCTGGATGTTTTATTTTCCCCATTAAGTACTCCTATGCGTGCTGTTACTTTATACATTCATGAGAAACTTGGAAAACAGAGAAGTTTCATAAGTATAGATCATCTTTCCCAGGCTCTTGAGTTAACCAGGGAGGAGGATACCACTAAAGAAGAGCAAAAGATCTTAAAGGGCATAGTTTCATTTGGAAATACAGAAACGAGGCAGATCATGAAACCAAGAATGGACATTTTTGGATTGAATGAAGCCCAGTCTTTTAAAGAAATCATACCAGAAATTATAGAAAATGGTTATTCCAGAATTCCCGTTTTTCGGGAAAATATAGATCAGGTAATAGGAATATTATATGTAAAGGATCTATTGCCGTTCTTGGATCAAAAAAATTTTGAATGGACAACTCTCTTACGCGATCCTTATTTTATTCCTGAAAATAAAAAACTTGATGACCTCCTTAACGATTTTAAAGGCAAAAAGATTCATCTTGCTATTGTAGTAGATGAATATGGAGGTACCAGTGGATTAATTGCTTTGGAAGATATTATTGAAGAAATTGTAGGGGATATTAGCGATGAGTTTGATGATGAGGATCTTATCTTTTCTAAACTTGATGATTCTAACTTTGTATTTGAAGGCAAGACGCCACTAAAAGATTTCTACAAGATCATTAGACTTGATGATCCTACCCCTTTTGAAGAAAATAAAGGAGAATCGGAGACTTTGGCAGGATTTTTACTAGAAATATCGGGAGGTTTTCCCAAGAAAAATGAAATTATTTTTTTCCTACATTATAAATTTACTGTGGAAATAATTGATGATAAACGAATAAAACAAATTAAATTAAGTATTGAACCGGTATAGCAGAATTCAGACTATAAAGAAAAAATCAGGTGAAAAAGTAATGTTTTTCTTTTTTCTGATTTTTGCTGTTATTTCCTGTAAAAATGAACCCCTTCCTAAACCTAAAGCTTTTTTGGCACTGGAATATCCTGAAGCTAACTATCAGTTAACAGATCTAAATTGCCCTTATCTATTTGAAAAAAATTCAGAAGCTAAACTTAAAGGGGCAAAGGTTAACGTGCCTTGTTGGTTGAATATTGAATATCCTAAGATGAGGGCTACCATCTTTCTTACTTATCAAAAGGTGAATAATAACCTGGATTCTCTCCTTATGGATGCTCAAAAACTTCCCCTGCAGCATACTATTAAAGCTGATTTTATAGAAGGAGATGTTTATACCAATAAAGAGAATAGAACTTATGGGATGTTCTATGAAGTAGAGGGTAACGCAGCCTCCCAGGCCCAGTTTTATTTAACTGACAGTACAGAAAATTTTATCACCGGTTCCCTTTATTTTAACCAAAAACCCAACTTTGATTCCATTATGCCTGCAGCAGCCTATATCAAGAGAGATATGAGGCGTTTGATGGAAACTTTGCAGTGGAATGATTAAAACTCTTCTTATTTTGTTAATAATCCGTTAATATTTGTCTTTTAGCTTTTTAATTTTTTAGTTTTTTTAACGGTTTTTATAAAAACTTTATACATTAGACCGTACAAACTAAAAAATTAAATTATGAGGCAAATTTTTAAAGGAAACTTGAAATTAATCCTTTATCTTGTTTTATTTCCTTCCGTTATTTTCGGGCAAGAGGTATTAACCGGTAAAACCATAAATCAAGCCACGGGAGAACTGGTTCCTTTCGTAAATGTTGTAGAGAAAGGTACGAGCAATGGAACAACAAGTGATCTTGACGGTAATTTTTCTTTAACGGTAAGCAGTTTACCAACAACTTTAGTATTTTCTTACATAGGTTTTGAAACACAGGAAGTACGGGTAACCAATAATTCCCCTTTAACGGTTCGATTTATAGAGGCTGCTGCAGCTCTGGATGAAGTGGTAGTTACAGGTCTTGCGACTTCTATTAAAAGACAAAATGCTGCCAATGCAGTTGCTTCCATTACTGCAGAGGATCTTGTTGGAACAACCCCTCCTCCAACTTTAGAAGGCGCTTTGTACGGGAAATTTCCGGGAGCAATAGTTTCAGCAAATTCCGGGGCACCTGGTGGTGGTATATCCTTAAAATTAAGGGGAGCTACTTCTATTCAGGGAAATACACAGCCTCTTTATATAATAGACGGGGTCTACATTGATAACTCTTCTATTCCCGCCGGCCTAAATGCTGTTTCCCGGGCAGCTGCAGGAGGTAGTTCCTCAAACCAGGACAATCCTTCTAACAGGATTGCCGATATTAATCCCGAGGATATTGCAAATATAGAAATCTTAAAAGGAGCATCTGCTGCAGCTATATATGGTAACAGGGCTGCTGCAGGGGTTGTAATTATTACGACTAAACGGGGACTAGCAGGAGAGACTAATTATAACTTCTCTCAATCTGTTGGTTTTACCGAAGTAATCAATTTACTTGGAGTTAGAGATTACAATGAGGAAAGAGTTAGGTCTAGTTTTGGAGAAGCTGCCGTTGCAGATTTTATAGCTGCAAGAAATGAAAACAGGTTGATCGATTATGAGGAGGAGCTGTTTGGGGAAAAAGGAACTATTTATATCACAAATTTTAGTACTAGTGGAGGTAGTGATAAAACCCGGTATTTTGCAGGTGTTTCCCAAAATAATGAAGAGGGAATTGTAAGAAATACAGGTTACGAAAAAACCAGTATTAGATTAAATCTTGATCATAGGGCCAATGATTTTATTAAACTGGCATTTTCAACAAATTATATTTATTCTTCATCAGACAGAGGATATTTTAATAATGATAATACCGGTACAACATTAGGTGTAGCTTTAACTGGGACGGTGCCGTGGCTTCAGTTATTTCCAGATGAAAATGGGAATTTTCCAGATAACCCACTTGGTTCTTCAAACATTCTTCAAACCCGTGAACTGGTGAGGAACAATGAAAAAGTAAACAGGATTATAATGGGAGGGACGGCAAACATCGATCTTTTTCAAAAAGAAAAATCTAGTCTTGAATTGATATTAAGAGGAGGTTTGGATTATTACGGGCTAAATTCTATTGCCTTCTTTCCAAAAGAACTTCAATTTCAAAAAATTTCTAATGGAGGACAAAACGGTGTATCTGTTCAGGGAACAACTACGAACAAAACCTATAACCTTTCTGCCTTCCTCGTGCATAATTTCTACACAGATAATGAAATTAACTTTAGAACTCAGGCAGGTTTAACCAGGGAATATTTTGACAGGAATGGGTATTTAATTACTGCAACAGACCTGGTAGCTTCAGAAACGAATGTGGACCAGGCAACGAATACCGGGGTAGATCAAAATCGCCTTAAACAGGAGGATGCCGGTTTCTTCGTTCAAGAAGAGGTGAATTACCAGGATAAAATTATTGCTACTTTGGGAGTTCGTGGGGATAAATCTTCAAATAACGGTGACGCCAACAAACTATATTATTTTCCAAAAGCCTCGGTAGCGGTTAATTTAAACGAATTCGAATTTTGGAATGAGGAATCTTCGCTTAACCAATTAAAATTTAGAGCTGCTTATGGTGAGGCAGGAAACTTTGCTCCCATAGGTGCTCTTTTTACATCCTACGATAGCTTTACGAGTGTAGGAATTGACGGGGTTTCATTAAAAGGTATAAGCCTAAGGGGAGTTCGTGGTAATCCTAATTTAAAATCAGAAAGACAGAAAGAATTTGAAACCGGTATCGATTTCGGTTTGTTTAATAACAGGTTAAGTGGTTCTTTTACTTATTATGTTAAAACTATTGATGATCTAATTTTACAGGCTGCAATTGAACCTTCTTCTGGTTTTAATACTCAATTTGTAAATGCGGGAAGTTTGGAAAACAAAGGTATAGAAATTGGATTAACAGCAATAATTGCCAGAAGTGAAGATTTTAATTGGGATTTTAACGTAAATTTCTTTAAGAACAGGTCAGAAATTACCGAACTTAATGTACCTGCTTTTAACATCGGTGGGTTTGGTGCAACCCTTGGAACTTTTAGAATAGAAGAAGGTTCAAGTGCTACCCAAATTGTTGGTATTGGTCCTAATCCTGGTCCTAATGGTCTTCAAAAATTTGGAGATTCAGAACCAGATTTTCAAATGGGCTTTAATAATAGCATAAGCTATAAGAATTTCGATTTGAATTTCTTGTTTCAGTGGAAAAAAGGAGGTGATAATATAAATCTTACAGCTTTATTAACAGATCTAAGTGGAACCAGTCATGATTTTGATACTGTTGATCTTGATCCTGCAGGCGAGCTTGGAAATGGTCCTTATAGAATTAGTCAATTGGGATCTTCAGCAGGAGTTTTTGTGGAAGATGCCAGTTACTTGAGATTAAGAGAGCTGGGGCTTTATTACACCATTCCTTCCGATCTAACCGGAAGAATCTTAAATGGCTCTTTAGAGCGGGTAAGAATTGGCTTTTCTGGAACAAACCTAATCAACATTTTCGATTATAATAGTTATGATCCTGAAGTTTCGAATTTTGGAGGAA
>CAZXEY010000080.1:6862-14047 GCA_964639695.1 uncultured Antarcticibacterium sp.
TGCAGTAGAGGTTACTCCCTTTCCCTCATCGAAAAGATATTTGTTTAATATAGCTTTCAATTTTTAAAAAGATAGTATATGAAATTTATAAATAAAATTATAGCAGCAATGTGTGTCGCAGTTCTTTTTTCATCCTGTGATGTAGAGGAGTTCTCTGATCTTAACGGTCCTGAAGTTGATGCCATTGTAGAAGACCTTTCCCGGGGTGATTTAAGGGATTTAGTGGGCGGAGTATTTTACAGTATGAGACTTGGTCTTGGAACCTATTTCGATGATGTTGGAGTTATAGGAAGAGAGTACTATAGATTCTCAAGTTCAGACCCGCGTTTAACTGCAGACCTTCTTGGAAGAGAAAATGCCGTTTTGGATAATAATACTTTTTACATTACAACTCCATGGGCTGCCAGATACAGGACCGTAAAAAATATAAATATTATTTTACAGGCTCTGGAAAATACTACTGCAGATTTTAGTGAAGCGGAACTTAATGCTACCAGAGGTTTCTTAAAAACAATAAAGGCATACGAGCTTTTACTGAATTTAAATTTAACCTATGAGAACGGAATAAGATTAGATGTTGAAGATCCTAAAAACTTAGGGCCTTTCGTTTCCAGGACTGAAGCCCTTACGGCAATTAGAGGTTTGCTTGTAGAAGCTGCAGCAGATTTGGCTGCCGGAGGTGATTCTTTTCCATTTGCAGTAACTGCAGGTTTTGCAGATTTCAATACGCCTGAGGAATTTTTAGGTGTTACCAATGGTTTTGCCGCAAGAGTAGCTGCTTACGAGGAAGATTATCCTGCTGTTCTGAATTTTCTTGAAGATTCCTTTATGGATTTAAACGGAGATCTTGAAAAAGGTATTTATTATGTTTTTTCTGAAGATCAAACGGATATTCCTAATCCACTTTTCTTCCCTCAAAACGCATCAGCCGCGGGAGCGAGAATTGTTCAACCGGGATTTATTACTGATGCTGAAGCAGGGGATACAAGGGTAAATGAAAAAACGAGCCTGAGAAATGAAACCATAACATTCGACGGTTTATCTGGAAATTATGATTTCTTTGTTTATGAAAGCAGAACAGATGATATTCCAATTATTCGAAATGCTGAATTAATTCTTCTTTATGCTGAAGCAAATATTTTTTTAGGTAATTTTAATGAGGCAGCGGAAGCTTTGGATATTATACGCAATGCCGCTTCCTTACCAGATTATTCCGGCCCTCTAACTCAGCAGGCAATAATAAATGAACTACTTATGCAAAGAAGGTATGAATTATATGGAGAAGGTCATCGCTGGATAGATGCAAGAAGATTTGATATTCTCGATACTCTTCCTATTGACAGGCCGGGAGACGATGTTTTTATACAATTCCCAATTCCGCTTACAGAAAATCAATAGATAAATTATTATTAATTATAAACCCATATGTTTTACGTATGGGTTTTTTTATGTCTTTAAACCAGATGTTCTATTTTCGCCGTCAAAGTTTTGGATATGCCTTTAAAAAACCTGAAATGGATCTATTTAATATTATTGTCCCTGGTTTGGGGAAGTTCCTTTATTTTAATCAAGAAAGGTTTAATAGGGTTAACTCCTCTTCAGCTTGGTTCGTTTAGGATTCTTTTTGCAGCTGTTTTTCTTGTTATAGTTGGTTTTAAACAAATAAAAAACCTGAAAAAGCACCAATGGAAATGGATTATTATTTCCGGGTTTCTTGGCTCGTTTTTTCCCGCTTATCTTTTTGCTTTTGCTGAAACGGAGATTGACAGTGCCATTGCTTCTATTTTAAATGCAACAACTCCTCTTTTAACGTTAATTGTAGGGGTTCTATTCTTTAGAATAATTTTTACTCAAAATAAGGCGACAGGAGTTATAGTAGGTTTATTAGGGACTGCCGGATTAATATTTAGCGGGGCGAAAATTAATCCCGATCAAAACTATCTGTATTCGGGATTGGTTATATTGGCTTCTGCCTGCTATGCCGTTAATGTGAATATTGTAAAAAAGTATATGTATAATATTTCTGCTCTTGGAATTGCAGCGGGTAATTTTTTTGTACTTCTAATACCTTCAGTAGTTGTTTTGCTTGCTACAGGATTTTCTGTAGAACAGGTTTTTGCCAATCCTGAAGTTAAACTTTCTGTTCTTTATGTAGTTATTCTTGGTATAATAGGTACGGGAATAGCTTTAATAATATTCAATAAGCTAATCCAAATTTCAGATCCCGTTTTTTCAACTTCGGTTACCTATACAATCCCTGTTGTTGGCTTATTATGGGGATTCATAGATGGGGAAGTCTTCAGTTATCTGCAGTTAACTTCGGCAGTGGTAATTTTATTAGGAGTTTTTATAGTCAATAAATCCAGGAGTCTTTATTCCAAACCTGCTAAACGATCTGTTTAATACAAAAATTAAAAGGTAAAAATAGAAATAAAAAAACCGGCCACTGGCCGGTTTTTATTGAAATTTTTTGAAAACTACTCATTAAAATCTGCATCGTTAACTCCTTCATTCACCTGGATTGAAGTCACGTTAAATTCAAAGGATTGCGGTCCAAAAGATTGTGAAATGGTATAAGGAAATTTAACTCCTTTTACTTCTTTGTAGTTGCTAAATCCTGTAGGAATTGACATAGTTTGACCTTGTTGAGACACAGTCTTTACAGACTGAACCTTAAGACCGGTTTCCACATCATAATAAACAGTAGTATCATCACTAAAAGCAACTGCGTAAGCATCCTTGCCATTAACCTGCTCAACACCTAAAAGTTTTGCGTTAGGAGAGTTGGTTTCAGGAAAAGGATTTGATTCCAGTTTGGCTGCTTTTAATTGGTCGTCTGTATACGGTCGTTTTTGTCCCTGAGCAACCATAAATCCACTTTCGCCATTGTAAACCTGCTTACTAATGATATTTCCGCCCATCGCAATAGATTGAGAAGATTTACCATCAATAGTGTTTCTTGTTTCCAGGCTTAATTTTTGGCCCTGGATTTCAGCGTCTGCTTTCATTAATACGCTTTCAACCTTATTAACTGCTTCTTTACCGCCAATAGCTTTGATATAGTTATTAAAAACATTCTCTACGGTTACCGAAGGATCAACTTTTTTGTTGAAGTCGGGCTTGTTGATTTCTGTACCTTGTTTATCGTAATATTTTACAGGGATCTTCTTTCCATTGTAAGATAGATTTTCAAGACCTTGGGCAACTTCACTTCCTTTTCCGGCAACTACAATTCTTGCTTTGTCTACTTCGAAATATTTTTTTGCTACTCGCTGAATATCTTCAGCTGTAACTGCATTAATATTCTTTAGGTAATTTTGATAGAAATCTTTTGGAAGATTTTCAGTTTCAATATCCAAAGCATAACGTGCTACTGTAGATGGTTGCTCAAGTGCCATAACAAAGTTTCCAACGTATTTGGCTTTTGCATTTTGTAGTTCTTCTTTAGAAACTTTTTCATTTCTAATCTTGTAGATCTCATCAAGGAAGGCAACTACAGCACTATCTGTAACAGCATTTCTTACACTTGCATTTGCTACGAAGGTAGAGACATATTTATCATCACCGGCCCTGGAATAAGCACCATAGGTATAACCTTTATCTTCTCTTAGGTTAAGGAACAATCTACCTTCACCCCCACCACCTAAAATCTGGTTGGCAATAATTACAGGGAAATAATCTTTATCCCCTTTCTTAAGGTTTATTGTATTTACCACGGCAACTTCACTTTGAACTGCATTAGGCATATCAAGAAAATTTACCTGAGTAGACTCTACATTTTTAGCAGCAGGAATGTTAAAAGCAGGAATATCCTTCTTTTTCCAGTTTCCAAAATATTCTGTAGCCAGGCTTTTTACCTCTTCCAGATTGGTGTCTCCTATTACTACCAGGTAAGCGTTTTGAGGGACAAAATAATTACCGTAATAATTTTTTACATCCTCTAAAGAAAGAGACTGAATAGTTTCAGGCGATTCCATTTCACCATAAGGATGATTTTTCCCATAAGCTAAAGCACTTCTCAATCTTGCGGCATTTGCGGCAACGTTTTTCTCGTTAGACTTTAGGTTTTCGATGGTACGTTCTTTAGCTTTTTCAAATTCTTCTTTGGTGAAATTTGGCTGTAAAGCACCTTCTGCCACCAATTCCAGTACTCTTGGGAAATACTTGGATAGTGTATTTGCAGAAGCACCACGGGAAAAGAAATTTACATTCGCACCCAGGTAATCCAATTCCTCATTGAATTTATCCTTTTCGGTTTTTGTGGTTCCAGATCCAAGTAAACTTCCCATCAAAGCTGAAATTCCAGCTTTAGTACCTTCTGTTTGAGGTGGATTGTCAATGTTTAAACTTACGCTAACCCTTGGAAGTTTATGGTTCTCCACAAGAAGAACCTTTAATCCATTTGCCAATGTAAAAGTTTGAGGTGAGCTTATATTAATTTCCGGAGCAGGTCCTGCTTTTGGCTGCTTGCTACGGTCAATTTGAGCCTGAATACTAAAAGTAGCCAGGAATAAAATTGCTAATACTGTTATTTTGTTTTTCATCATTGTTTATTTTTTATTCTGAATCAGCACTTTTTGGAAGGTATTTTAATACCAGTCTTTGATTTGGCTTAAGATATTCGTTAGCAACACGTTTAATGTCTTCTCTTGTTATAGAGCGGTAAATATCAATTTCGTTATTAATTAAGTTAGTGTCGCCGTAAAGCATCTGGTACGTAGCCAGAGAACTTGCAATCCCGGCAACGCTACTATTTGAGTTTACGAATCTGTTCTCGAAAGTATTTTGAAGTTTTTCGTATTCTCTTTCAGAAATTAACTCTTTCTGAAGTTTTACAATTTCTTCATCAGTTTCTGCAAGAACAGTTTCAAGTGGAGTATCACCTAAAGGAATTCCAAAGATGATATACTGGCCATAATCTTCCTGGCTTAAATTAAAAGCTCCAATTTGAAGCGCCTGTTTTTGTTCGTCTACCAACTTCTTGTATAGCCTGGAAGATTTCCCATCAGATAATATAGAAGAGATCATGTTTAAAACATAAGCATCTTTTTCCTTCATAGATGGAGTACGGTATGCAGTAACTATTGCCGGTAACTGAATATTTGGATCCTGATATGTAGCGTTTATTTGTTCTGTAATAGGATCTTCTTTAACGTTTACCCGTTCTACAGGCTCGCCTTTAGGAATAGGCGCAAAATAATCTTGAATAAGCCTTTTGGTTTTTTCGATATCTATATCTCCTGCAACTACCAGGGTAGCATTGTTGGGGACGTAATATTTGTCATTAAAAGCTTTAAATTCTTCAAGAGTAGCTGCGTCTAAATGATCCATTGATCCAATGGTCGCCCAACGGTATGGGTGCTTCTTGAAAAGATTCTTCTTTACCTCTGGAAGGATCTGGCCGTAAGGCGCGTTATCCATTCTCAACCTTTTTTCTTCCTTTACAACTTCATTTTGAGTATCAACTCCCTGCTGGTCAATTACCGGGTGTAACATTCTTTCAGACTCCATCCATAGAGCCAGCTCCAGGTTGTTGGAAGGGAAATTCTCGTAGTAGTAAGTTCTGTCGTCGGAAGTATTGGCGTTATTGGAACCCCCATTGGAAGAAACCAATTTAAACCAGCTGCCTTTTTCAATGTTCTTTGTTCCTTCAAATAACAGGTGCTCAAAAAAATGAGCAAAACCAGTTCTTTGAGGATCCTCATCCTTGGCTCCTACGTGATACATTACTGCTGTTGTAACTACCGGCGCCGATTTGTCCTGATGCAGGATAACGTGTAAACCGTTATCTAGATCGTATTCTGTAAATTCAACTTCTTGTGCGAAGCCAATAAGGCCAATAAACATCGCACAGGCTGATAATTTAAATTTGTTGATCATTATATGTTTAGTTTTTATTTATGTACAATATTAGTAACCATAACAGTTAGAATGTTACATTAAAAAATAAATTTCTTATATTGGAAACTCCCTTTTATACCTGGAAAGTGCGGTAAATTAACAAGCTGTTAAGGGATAAGTCTTAAGAATTTTTGGAAATTTATAAAAAAACAAATTAAATCTAATGAAGAAGTCTAGAATTCCTTTTTACTATGGTGTTTTTATTGCTATTGCGCTAATTGCTTATTTCCTGCTATTATCACTTTTTGATCTTCACAAAAATCCTTTTTACAGTTTCTTTAACGCTGTAATTACAGGAGTAGGAATGTATGCCTGCATTAAAAATTACCAGAAAGCAAAAGGTTCTAAGTTCAAATATCAAAAAGGATTTGCTGCCTTATTTACTTCAGGAGTAATTGCCACCGTAATCTTTACATTTTTCTTTGCATTTTACGCCACTGAAATTGATCCCGATTTCCTCGAACAACTTCTGGCAATGTGGGAAAGTGACTGGTATATTAATATTGGCATGGTTATCATAACCGTAGCTTTAATGGGGTTTGCCACCAGCATTGTTTTAGCTCTCACATTCATGCAATGGTTCAAGAGAACCTGGAACACCAAGGAAGGAAGAGAACACACATACTAAATTTATTAAACACTTTGTCAATTAATTAATTAGAAGTATATTTGCACCCGCTTGTCAAAAACTTTTTTGGCAGGTTATATAAAGAAATTAATTAATTTATTCGCTATGTACGCAATTGTAGAGATAGCAGGGCAGCAATTTAAGGTTGCAAAAGACCAGAGAATATTTGTAAATCGTTTAGCAGGAGAAGAAGGGGACAGTGTTTCTTTTAACAACGTTCTTTTAACCGGCGATGGTGACAATATTACTTTAGGCGCCCCGGCTATAGACGGAGCTTTGGTTGACGCTAAGATCACCAGGCACCTAAAAGGAGACAAGGTTATTGTTTTCAAAAAGAAGAGAAGAAAAGGTTACCGTGTTAAAAATGGTCACCGCCAGTACCTAACCGAGATTTCTATTACAGGAATTTCACTTCCGGGTTCTAAGAAATCTGCTCCTGCTAAAAACGAGGAGAAAAACTCTTCTAAAGAAGAATCTAAAGCTTCTAATGATTTAAATGACAAGACTGTTGTTGAATTAAAAGAAATGGCTAAAGAAAGAGGAATTGAAGGTTATTCTTCAATGTTAAAAGCAGATTTAGTTGCTGCTTTAAGTTAAATTAATAGACTAAAAACGAAATAAAATGGCTCACAAAAAAGGAGTTGGTAGTTCCAAGA